>CACIAQ010000029.1 GCA_902584635.1 uncultured Alphaproteobacteria bacterium | reverse complement strand
TTAACACAAGCAGGTTTCCCGCTGTTTATTGCTCGCCTCACAGCCCCTTCAATTTCATCTTTGTGAGTCACCAGCTCCCCATAACCCCCCATTCCTTTGAACATTCCATGGAAGGGTATATCTCTGAAATCTGTTGCAAAGTGAGAACCGTCCTTGAATAATCTTTCTTGTTGTTGCGATATACAATCTAAACCACCATTGTTATCGATAATTATAACAATCGGCAGGTTTTCTTGAAAGGCTGTCTCAATGGATAATCCCCCACTGAGAAAAGCGCCGTCTCCAGAAATTAACACAACTGTCTTTGCTTTATTGAGCCGTTTTGCTGATAGTGCAAATGATACACCAACGCCCAGCATTGAATAGGAACCAGGATGCATTATTTGAGAAAGAGCTAATCCATTGGAGGCCATAATATTAACAGCAATTTCTGACCAAAAGTGAGTATTGCCTCCATCAAAAACTAAGATATCTTGGTCAGTCATACATTTTTGTACCGAAAGAGAAAGCTCTAATGGGTGAATTTTTCCACCACTCCATGGTCGAGAATTCGTTGTTTCAACAAGATTATTTACAGACGCAGTCACCCATTTTTTTCTCTCCTCAATATTTTTAATTAACCAATCTTTTTCCATAGAGAATTTATTGCTGTTAAATGATGCAATTAGACCTTCAAAAAATGCCCCAGGATCACTTAAAAGCAAATGGTCAGCCGCTCTATTAAATTCTATTTCTTCGTGCGAACCGTTGACACATATTAAGCGCGCACTTGCAGGAAATAATGGTGGATTGCCGAAATTCATTTGGTTATCCAAGCGACCTCCAACCATTATAATGCAGTCGGACTCATTGAAAGCAAACTTTGAAGGATGGTACTGATGCACATCTGCAAGCCCTAGAAAAGCCTTACAATTTTCATTTAATAATTTTTGATGATATGGCACATTCAAAATTGGTATTTTAATTTCATCACCGACTTGCTTTAGCAGGCCTTCGTTTTTTGACCACCATATCCCATGTCCACCGATAATTATGGGTTTTTTTGAAGACTTTATAATGCCTATTATCTCACTTAGCGCTGAGGGTTCAGGCCATGCTTTATAGGTTTTTGGTGTTTTGCTACTAAATGGACGCTCGATATCTGAGGAATTTTCATCGAAGGAAGAAAACATTATGTCTACAGGAATACTTAGATGAACCGGGCCTGGATAGCCACTTGTCGCTATTCTCCAAGCTCTATCCACGAACTCAGAAATTCTATTTCCATCTGTTATTGATGCACTGTATTTTGTAAGTGGTCTAGCGATAGAAACGTCATCTATTTCCTTAAATCCTCCAGCACCTTGCTTTTTTAGAGTGGATGAACCTGTAACAAAAATTACTGGGGATCGTTCACCCCAAGCCTCCATCATAGCAGGTATAGCATTCGCAAACCCCTCTGGACCAACTAAACATACAGATGGTTTCCTTGAAAGTCTTGTATGGCCGTCAGCTAAATGGCCCGCAATTTGCTCATGTGGGCAATTTATCACAGGTATTTGATGATTCATGAAACCCTCAAGAGCAGGGTTGCAAAACCCACCTGCGAGTGTAAATACATGCTCTATTCCTTTCTCTTTAAAAGATTTTGCTAAAAGCTGTCCTCCTCGAACCATGATAGTATCTTTCATTTGTTTATTCCCCCTTATGCGAATAGACTATTTGCATTTTATCCATCGCGCTAACTCCTAAATCAGTTGATGCAAAAGCACCCCCATGCAATTTATTGCCTTCGTCTGCCAATTCTTCTGTTAAGTCATCCGCGAAAATTTTATTTGCGTAAATTTCAGCATTATCTTTGGGTTTGAAACCAATATGCCCTGAGTCTATGTTACTCAAATTCGAACGATCATTGTCTGAAACTCCATAAATGACTGAATAACCAGTGTGTGCAGTATCAATTGCTCTCATAACCAATTGAACCAAGTCATTATATGAGAGCCAACTCGTTAAACTTCTTTGCGTTGTTACTGGTGAACATGTAGCAATTCGCAAGCATACCGCTTCAACACCACATTTATCGTAATACATACGGGCCAAATTTTCAGTAAAACACTTTGATAGCCCATAAAAACCGTCAGCTCGATGTGCAGTCTTCGGCCTTAATGTTTTTGTTCTTTTATACATTCCGACTGCATGAATAGAACTTGCATAAACTACCCTAGTACACTTATTTTGGCGAGCTGCTTCCCAAATGTTATAGGAGCCAATGAAATTAGCACCTAACATATCGTTAAATGGCACTTCGTCTACTAAAGCGCCAAAATGGCAGATAAGCGAAACGTCTCTCGTTAGGTCACATATTTGATCAAAATTAGATAAATCGGCTGAAAAATATTTTTCATTTTCATTGAGTTTTCCAATATCTTCTTTTATGTCAGTCGAAATAAGTGTACTGCAGATGTTTGAAAGTGGCTCTCTAAGATAAGAACCCAATCTACCTCCTGCACCCGTAAGCAATATCTTTTTTTTCATCAAAACCTCTATAAGAAATAATTATAAAGAAAACTTTTTTTTTTAGGACTCATTTATCTCAATTTCTCGTTTGATTGCCAAAACAGATGAAATAGTAGAGACACAGTACGGCACGCAGAAAGTTAAAAGAATTTTAAACCAATCGACTGATTTCATATCCTGAAAAATTATTCTGTCGCCATGGTTTATTAGGGCAAGGATACAACCAACGATTAGAGCAATCCTTAAAGCTCTTCTTATTACACTTTTTCGGAGGGCAAGCTTTAAAAAGCTATCGTGGGTTGTTATGTTTTTCAAAAGTTGAGCTCATACGAATAATCGATAAATGTTATCACGAAAGTAACTATTAACAAAAAAACTCCAAAAAATAATCGTTAAGTAAACTCTGGGTCAGATAGGTCTTGTGATCTATAGCATGCAGTAACAGTATTTGCTAAAAGACAAGCTATAGTCATTGGTCCTACCCCACCGGGTACAGGTGTAACGCCGGCTACTAAACCAGCCATATCACTAAAACAAACGTCCCCTACCAAAGTAGTTTTTTCGTGTCCATCAATATTTTTTGTTACTCGGTTTATTCCAACGTCTATAACTGTAGCCCCAGGCTTTACCCATTCTTTTTTAATCATCTCAGGCCTTCCTACCGCAGCTACGATAATATCAGCTTGCGCACATACAGTTTCTATATTCTCTGTTCGAGAGTGAGCTATGGTTACAGTACAATTTTCCTGTAAAAGTAAATTAGCCATCGGCTTACCAACTATATTTGATCTTCCTACGATCACCGCGTTTTTACCTGAAAGGTCTCCTAGCCTGTCTTTAAGTAATAATAAACACCCTAATGGCGTACAGGGGATCATTGACTTTTGACCCGTATTTAAAAGACCAACATTTGATATGTGAAATCCATCCACATCTTTTTTTGGATCGATAGAATTAATCACTTCTTTTTCATTCAAGTGGTTGGGTAAAGGTAGTTGACATAAAACCCCATGAACATTCACATCGTTATTTAATTTTTCTATAAGGTTGAGTAATACATCGGAAGAAGTCGATGCATCAAGCTTATGTTTATATGAATTCATGCCAACTTCTAAGGTTTGCTTCCCTTTATTTCTCACATATACCTGGCTTGCGGGGTCCTCTCCAACAAGTATTACTGCTAAACCTGGAGTTACCCCATGTCTTTCCTTTATGACGTCCACATATTTTTTTACTTTGGCTCGTAGAGTTTGTGAAAACTTTTTTCCGTCAATAATTTCATTCATTATTTTCCTCGACTTTTTAAAATAAGCCTTCAACGTCGCCTTTTTTATTGAGCATTATGGCCTCCGCGCTTGGAACTTTGGGAAGTCCAGGCATAGTCATAACTTCTCCACAAATAACAACAATGAAACCAGCCCCTGCCGACAGTCTAACTTCTCTTATTGGTATTGCGTGCCCGTTTGGCGCACCCCTTCTGTTAGGATCTGTAGTAAAGCTATATTGGGTTTTCGCCATACAAATAGGGAGATCACCATAACCATCATTTTCCCATAACTGTAGCTGATCCCTAATTGACTTGTTCGCAAGAACTTCATCAGCTCTATATATTTTTTTAGCGACTTTTTCGATCTTTTCAATCAGAGGCAAATCGTCTTTGTATGTGTAAACAAATTTACTTTTGTTTTCTGCAATCTCAACAACCTTATTCGCGAGAGGAAGGATTCCAGTAGAACCTTCTGCCCAATGCTTACAGACAAAAGCTTCAGTACCCTTATCGGCTACATACCGTCTGAGCGCTTCAATCTCGGCATTTGTATCGCTAACAAAGTGGTTTATTGCAACAACGACTGGTATCCCAAATGATTTTACATTTTCAATATGTCTTCCAAGGTTTGCACACCCTTGTTGCACAGCTTTAATATTTTCGGCACTCAGATCATTTTTGGAAACTATTCCACCGTTCATTTTCATAGACCTAACTGTGGCAACGATTACAGCAACGTCGGGCTCTATCCCCGCTTTCCTACATTTTATATTAACAAATTTTTCTGCGCCAAGGTCAGCTCCGAAACCCGCTTCGGTCACTACATAGTTAGCTATCTTTAGAGCGGTTTTTGTAGCGATAACAGAATTGCAACCATGGGCAATATTAGCAAAAGGTCCTCCATGGACAAATGCAGGATTATTTTCTAATGTTTGAACGATATTGGGCTGCATAGCTTGTTGTAAGAGTACGGTCATTGCACCATCTGCTTTAATATCTTTGCAAAAAACTGGAGTTCGATCTTTTCTATACGCAACAATTATTTCACCTAATCTTTTTCTGAGATCTGAAAGATCATTAGCTAAACATAAAATTGCCATTACTTCAGAAGCTACTGTGATATCAAATCCTGATTGCTTTGGATATCCATTAGCGACACCTCCCAGGCTTGTGACTACGTCTCTAAGTGCTCTATCATTCATATCCATTACCCGTCGCCAAACAACTCTTCGGAGGTCAATATTTTGCTCGTTACCCCAATATATATGGTTGTCTATCATTGCTGCTAAAAGGTTATGAGCGCTCGTAATTGCGTGAAAGTCTCCAGTGAAGTGTAAATTCATTTCTTCCATGGGCACAACTTGCGCTAACCCTCCGCCAGCAGCTCCCCCTTTCATGCCAAAGCAAGGTCCTAAAGATGCTTCGCGAATGCATATAGCTGCTCTCATTCCCATAGCACAAAGTCCATCACCTAGGCCTACGGTAGTAGTAGTCTTACCTTCACCAGCGGGTGTCGGATTTACCGCAGTTACTAAAATCAGCTTACCATTTTGATTGTTTTTTACCGATCTAATAAATTGATCTGATACTTTTGCTTTATCATGCCCAAAGGGAATCAATTCTTCGTCTACTATACCTAATTTTTTTGCTACTTCTTTTATAGGAAGTTTATTTGCCTCTCTTGCGATTTCGATATCAGATTTGACTTTCATTTCATCTCCCTTTTATTTAAATATTTCTCGAAGATGTCTCAATGGATTTAAGGAAGGAACCAGAAGAAGAGCTTGGAGAGAACAATATAAATTTTTTTTCTGTTTCTCTAAATATAATCACATTTAAGTGATCCATAATAGTTCTTTTAACATCTCCAATAGCAAAAATTTTTTGAGATAAATTAAGAGGACAAATCCGTTCTAACATCTCAATGACTCTATCCCCATCAACTTCAACCCCACACCACCCTCCGGTTTGGTCGGTTATGTAAAAAGCTTGTTTTAACAATGGGACAGTTTTTTTTGCAAATGACGAATGCGATGGATTACAAATAAAAAGTAAGTCAAGACCAATTCTAAAACCGAGAATACCACTTTTACTGATGATTGAATTTTCAATACTCGGCATTGGTTCTCCCAAGGAATTCTTGAAATTTAGTTTACATTTTCTTTCTCTTTTTAATGGAATTGCAAGCGATATGAGACTATCGAATTTATACTCGGCAATTTCTATTTTATTTATAACCTTGGAATAGCCATTTAGTGGCTTTTCTCTTTTAAGCACTATTTTAGCCACGTTGTTTAATACCTTCCGGATCTACAAAGTGGGGCGAAACAATCTCTACTTCCGTAGTTTTGTTTTGAAGTAGATTTACGGCAAAGACCTTTTCACCAACCCTAGTATGACCGCGTTCTATAAACCCTAACCCTATGTAGTGACCAAGTGTTGGAGAAAATGCTACTGAAGATAACCAACCTTCATCATTTTCCATTGTGGGGGTTTTGCCCAATGAAATCAGGTGTGATCCAGCTTCAAGCTTTTGGCTATGTTGAACAGGCTTAAAGCCGGACAAGGTTGCGATATTAGATCCATTGAAGCCTTCTCTCTCTGATAGTATATTTCCTATGCTGTCTGCTTTTTTTGATATCATCCTTGATAAGCCAAGGTTTTGCGCTGTTGTCTGCCCATTTATTTCATTACCAGCTGCATGACCTTTCTCTATTCGCATAACTCCTAATGCTTCAGTGCCATAAGGAACA
Organism: uncultured Alphaproteobacteria bacterium; assembly: GCA_902584635.1. Lineage (GTDB taxonomy): Bacteria > Pseudomonadota > Alphaproteobacteria > Rhodobacterales > Rhodobacteraceae > CACIJG01. The sequence goes on along the minus strand of CACIAQ010000029.1, from coordinate 18,173 downwards.
GCATTGAACTCTTCGCCTTCTGAAAGAAGGGCGTCAAATAAAGCATTTCCATATTGTGTAGGAACAGCAATTTCATAAGCTAACTCTCCAGAGAAGGAAATTCGAAAAAGCCTTGCCATAATACCGCCACAGATGGTGAGCTCACGACAAGCCATGAATGGAAAATTTTCATTAATTATATCTTTTGGTTTATCGACGATCTTTTGCAATAATCTGCGAGAGTTTGGTCCAGCGACCGCATACTGGGCCCAAGAATCTGTAGTAGAAATTAAATGAACATCTAGATTTGGAAGGAGGCACTGTCGAACAAATTCTAAATTTCTAAGAACTAAAGGGGCATTAGCGGTCGTAGTCGTCATTATAAAATGATTTTCACCTAACCTTGCAGTAGTCCCGTCATCATATGCAACGCCATCTTCTCTTAACATTAATCCGTAACGTACCCTATTGATAGGTAACTTAGCAAAGGCATTTGTGTATACAAAATTTAAAAACTCTGAGCAGTCTTTCCCTTGAATATCGATTTTTCCAAGTGTAGTTACATCACAAATCCCAACAGAATTTCTCGTCTGCATGACCTCTCTATCAACACTTTGTCGCCAAAATGTTTCTCCTTTTTCTGGAAACCACTGAGCTCGCAACCAGTTACCAGTCTCTACAAAAACTGCATTTCGTTTGGAGGCTACATTATGTGATGGGGTTAACCTTGTTGGTTTAAAGTCCTTTCCCCGAGAACGTGCAGCAATAGCCGATATAGCTACAGGTACATAAGGTGGTCTAAAAATAGTAGTGCCTACCTCAGAAATATCCGTTCCCTTCAATTTAGCCATAGATGCTAACCCAAGTATATTAGATGTTTTCCCCTGATCGGTTGCCATACCCAACGTGGAGTATCGCTTTAAATGTTCCACACTTTTAAAGCCCTCTTTGAAACTTAACTCTATATCTTTTTGGGTAACATCGTTTTGCAGATCTATAAAGGAATTAGAGGGATTTGAACTACTAACAAGATCAAGTGAGCAGCTATACTGCTCTTTCGAGCTAGTTAGTTTAATGTGGGCAGGCATGCTCAAACCATTTTTTTCAATCAAAGATAGAATAACTCTATTTGTATCTGAAATGATATTTTGGATTTCAAATATTCCTCTCGTGGCCCCCACAGGAATTATGTTGTCTTTTTGCGCATTATCCCCCGATAGAAAGTTCTTGTAAATATTGTCCCAAACGGGTCTGCCTCGTTTATGGCATGTTAAATGAATGTTGGAACTCCACCCCCCTGATACAGCAAGACAGTCAACATTCAATTTTGATCCTGAACTTAACTTAATTGCCTTAATACCTTTTCTTCCATATGTTTTTGTAATTGTTTGTCCTAGGTAAGATGGAATGCAAGAAGACAGCGCTTTAATCTCTTTACGAGTGTCAATTACCGCCTTAATTTCAAGCCCCATATTTTTTAGATCGTCAGCTGTCCTCCAACCATCGTCATTATTTGTGTAGATTGCAATTTTTTGTCCGTAGTGCGCTCCAAACCTATTCGCATAAGTTCTTACCGATCCTGCCAACATTATACCTGGTCGATCGTTTTGAGGAAATGCAATAGAGCGCTCAATAGCTCCAGACGCTAAGATGCAGCTTTTGGTATATATCTTCCAATTTATCTGTCTTGGTTTGGGACTTTTTTCTAATATATGATCAGTTTTTTTCTCAATGGCTGCGAATATACCATGATCAAAAGCAGCAAAGACCGTGGTTCTATTTAAGATGCGAACATTTTTTAAGCTTTTTAATTTTTTTACTGCCTGACCAATCCAAATTGAAGATTGATTACCATTTATAACTAACCTTTCTGAATTGAGTCTTCCACCCAAAATAAAATCTTCTTCGACAATTAAAACTTCACCTCCTGTTTCTGCCAAGAGAAGGGCAGACATTAAGCCCGAGATACCAGATCCAATTATTAGAAAGTCACAATGGAGATACCCCTTGTCATACTGTGATGGATCCGCCTTTAGTGATAATTTCCCTAACCCTGCGGCTCTTCTAATAATTGGTTCATATAATTTCTCCCAAAATCTTTTAGGCCACATAAACGTCTTGTAATAGAAACCTGCACCTATGAAATTTTTTAGCAAATCGTTTATTGCCATGAAGTCAAAATTAACTGACCCCAAAAAATTTTGACTCGAGCCTTCTAGACCATCAAATAGCTCTACGTTAGTAGCTTTGGTATTAGGTTCTTTATATGGACCAGCTCCAAGCTCTACCAATGCATTTGGTTCCTCAGATCCGGCGCTAAAAATGCCTCTTGGACGATGATATTTGAAAGATCTTCCAACAATTTTAACGTTGTTGGCAATAAGTGCAGACGCTAACGTATCACCCTTATAGCCGAAATATTTTTTCCCGTTAAAAGTGAAAGATAGTTTTTGTTTATTTGTTATTGGATGTGAACTATTTCGCATTTACTTTTATTTTCCTTAAGTCTCTCGAGCAAGTTCAACTTTTAAAATTTCATGTGTTACAGTATTTCTTGTGACTACAAGCCAAGATCTATCACCCTGTTCGTGATACCATAGTTCCTTATGTACCCCTGCAGGATTTTTTCGTAAATAGCCATAATCTATAAATTTAGTCATAGAATTTTGACTTTTCCAATTTGGTCTATTAAGTAATTTTGCATCACCCATGTAAATGAATTCAGATGAATCCCTAAGGCCTAATAATGGATGGTCAATAAGCATTTTTGCCCCTCATTTTAATGCAAGTTAGGTTGGTTACCTTGGCCTTTTTCGTCTATCAACCTACCTCTTTCAAATCTATTGAACAAAAAATCTTTGGCATCGTTATGCGGTTTGTCCGTAGCCAAAAGATGCGCATAGCAAAAACCACTTGCGGGAGTCGCTTTGAAACCCCCGTAGCACCATCCTCCGTTGAAATATAGGTTTCTTATTTTGGTCTTATCAATAATTGGGGATCCGTCCATAGACATATCCATTATTCCTCCCCAAGTTCTCAGAAGCCTAGCACGTCCAATCATCGGCATTAAAGCCACTCCGCCTTCACACACATCCTCTATTATGGGTAGGTTACCGCGCTGTGCATAGGAATTATAGCCATCAATGTCACCTCCAAAAACTAATCCGCCCTTATTAGATTGGCTCACATAAAAATGTCCAGCTCCAAAAGTAATTACTCCAGGAATTATTGGTTTCAAACCTTCTGATACAAATGCTTGCAAAACATGACTCTCTATAGGAAGGTTTATTCCAATTTTTCCCATAACTTGACTAGATGAACCAGCAACACAGACCCCAACCTTTTTGCTTTTTATTAAACCTTTTGTCGTTTCAACTCCATAGCATTTTCCATTTTTAACTAATAAATTAGTTACTTCACAATTTTCAATTATATCAACACCACGTGCATCCGCTTCTTTGGCATAACCCCATGCTACTGCATCATGCCTAACGGTTCCTCCTCTGGGTTGCCACAAACCGCCTTTGATAGGAAATCTCGAATTCTTAAAATCTAAAAAAGGAACCAGTTTTTTAAGAGCATCTACTCCTAATAGTGAGGCATCGGCCCCCGACATAAGCATCGCATTTCCACGCCTTACAAAAGCGTCTCTTTGACTATCTGAATGAAAAATATTTAAAACACCTCTTTGACTTACCATTGAGTTATAATTTAACTCTTGCTCTAAATTTTCCCAAAGTGTTAAAGAGAACTCATAGAAAGGCTGGTTTTGAGGTAATAGGTAATTAGATCGTATGATGGTTGTATTCCTACCGATGTTGCCAGATCCAAGCCAGCCTTTTTCAAGAACTGCGATATTAGTAATTTTAAAATTCTCTGCGAGGTAATAGGCCGTTGCTAAGCCGTGACCACCTCCACCAACGATTACTATCTCATAACTCTTTTTCGGATCAGGGTTCCTCCACAATGGCTTCCAACCCATGTTACCTCTTAATCCTTCCAATAAGACTTTGAACCCTGAATATTTCATCATTTTACAATTTCTTTTAAGTTTAAAATAACTTTATATAATATGTCGTTATAGTCTAGGTCTATTAGACAGAGTTTCAAAAAAATAATTCTTAGGATTAATAAAACTTCTGCAACTTTGATTTTAGGAAATATATTTTTAAATAGATGAAACAAGAGAAATAAAGGAAGTAAGAAAAATTAAGATTCTTGTTATAAATCATGTCCCCGAGGTCGATCTTGGATCATATGAGGAATTTTTTGCCTCTGATAGGCAAAACTTTGAACGTTTTTATTTTTCTTCATTGAAAAATCCACCCTCTGTCGACTAATATGATGCTTTGTGGGTTATGAGAGGTCCCATCAATGTTTGGGAAGAGAATTTATATCCTTGGTTAGTCAAAGAAAAGCTATTTATTAAGAATTGGGTTTTGAATTTGGAAAAACCATTTTTTGGGATTTGTTTAGGGCATCAATTACTTGGTGAAGTCTTAGGTGCCTCAGTAGTAAAATCACAAAATCCAGAGATTGGGTTTAGGAAGATTTCTGTGAATCGGAAAGTACCTTCAAATAATTTATTGAAAAACTTTTCCGAGGATAATTGGGTTTTGCAAGGCCACTCAGCTGAAATATCCAATTTTTCTAAAAAAAAGGTATCAGTACTGGCCTCTTCAGACAACTGTTCAATTCGAGCACTTTCGTATTCAAACCATGCGTTTTCTGTCCAGTTTCACCCAGAAGTTGTTGATGAAACGATCCAAAATTGGATATCTGTTCCAAAAATAAAACAGGACTTTTACAACGCTCTTGGCAAAAAGGGTATTGAAGGAATAATTGATTATCAACAAAAAAATAGGAGGTCACTTATGAATGAAGCAAAGCTTATTTATGAAAACTGGCTGAACCTTATTGAGAAAAATTAATTACTTTTTATTCAAGCGATTTATAAACACTTAACTCAAGCCATAATTTTTCTGCAAGCTCATTTGCATCTCCAATTCTCAAAGAGAGGCCTCTAGTAATAGCAACTAAGACGGGGTCGGCTTCATCCAACTTCTTTTGTAGGTTATCCCAATCAATTTCGTAGACAACACAGTCAGTTTTTGCCTTGGCAGTTACCGTTCTGGGAGAATTGATAACTCTACCTACTTCACCAAAAATTTCTCCAGGTCCTAGGTTTCCTAACTCGAGTCCATGTTTAGATCTAATACTTATATGACCACTATGAATTAGATATACGTTTTTTGCCTCATCTCCGATAGAATAAATCAGGTCTCCCTCGTTAAATTTTAACTGTTTATGTTTAAATTTAGGTAACACTTTCCCCCTTTATTGATGGTTTTCAACTTCGAATAATTCCCAATCACCTTCAAGACCTTTTAGAGAAAAGCCTCCCATCGATGTTACAGAGAATTTTGTTCGGCCTAAAAGATCCTTTAAATTTTTTGTAATTATAACTGTATTACTATGGCACTTTTCTAGGGCTCTTGCAGCAATATTAACTGCTATTCCTGTAATGTCGTCATTCCTCCATATAACTTCACCGACGTGCAAGCTACATCTAATTTTCAAATCAATTTCATTCAATTTTTCAATGCTAGAGAGTGCGCTTTCAATAGATCTTGCAGGGCCATCAAAAACCGCTAATATGCCATCGCCGGTGTTTTTTATCATTTTGCCATTAAAAGTTTCAATGGTGTTTCTCATTATTTGATCATGTTTGTTCATTTTTTCTGACCATTTTTTATCGCCCATTTCGGTCATCTTTTTTGTAGAATCCTCTATATCGGTAAATAGGATAGTAGCGAGATTTCTATCAGCTGATTTTAAATCACTGCCTGTTTCGGAAAAAAATAATATCAAGTCCTTCACAATATTTTCTCTTTCTTCATACCAGGGTAGGTGTCCTCCAACTGCATACTCAATGTACTTTGCGCCTGGAATGTTATCTGCTAGATATCTTCCATTTAGTTTTGAAATCGTGGCGTCATCTCTGGAATGTAGCACAAGAACTGGCAAATTAATATCAGGTAAAGTGGGCCTCACATCGATCTTTGAAAGTAGTTCTAAAATACTTTGAAGTGTTTTAGGGTTGCAGACCATTCTTTCAAGTTTTGCAAGAAATGCTTTTTTTTCTGGCATTTTTTGCGGACAAAAATAATAGCCAGAATTGCCAGTTCCCCAACTTGATAACATATTCTCAACCATTACCTCATACTCTGGTACAAATTTATAGTCATCTGCTTTAGTAAATTTTGCAGTGCCTCCAAATACTGCGACAGATTTTACTTTGTTGGTATGAGTGGCTGCATAAACTAAAGATATTGCAGCTCCTTCGGATAATCCAAAAAGAAAAAATTGATCTAAATTTTCTGCTGCTACTATAGCAGAAATATCATCCATTCTTTCCTCTAGATTCGGTGCTGACGAGTCTCTATCTGACAGCCCCTGGCCTCTTTTATCAAAAATAATAACTCTAAAGGACTTATTTAATTCTCTAATCCAAGCCAGGTATTCGCTATCTTCTAGCCCAGCCTCTAGATGAGAAATCATTCCTGGAACATACACGAGTGTATCTTCAGATGAACCCCAAATTTGATAGGCAATAGTAAGCCCACCTGATTCCGTATATTTTAGAACATATTCTTCGCTCATAACTTATATAATAGATAAAATTTAATTAGAGCGGTATAGAAATACGCTTTTCTATAAAATTATTTGTTGAAAATCTAAGCTTATTTTTTTAAAAGGGATAGGGGGGACTGTTGTTGTTAATAACGGGCGTTACAATGGAGGCCTCTTCTGACACTGTATGCGTTGCTAGGATATGCTTTGGTTGCCTTGGTGGTAACCTTATTTGTTAGACCTTTTCTAAATATTGAGCGTTCAATCTTCGCTTATTTTGCACCATACGGATTGGTATACATTGTGCTCATGTTTTTTGCTCCTTCTAATAATTTTTCGGCTGGTTGGCACAGGTATATTGGAATAACTATTGGTGCAATATTGCTTGTGCTTTTCTACTTAAAGGTGAGAAGTTATGTGAATAAAAAGAGGTATGAAGAGGAGCTGGCAAGGGCTGCGATGGAGGAGGCTGAAAACTCTTGAGAGCTTTATTGAAAATAGAACGTGGATAAAAGTGATTATAGATTTAAAGAATATCGTTAATGATCCAAGGGTTGAGAAAGTTTTAACAACTCTATGCTCCAGTGCTATCAGTCTTAATGAGGAAATTTCATTAAGTGACACTGGGAGAAATCATAGACTTCCCGTCGGCTTGAATTCCGATGGAGATAGTCAAAAACAGCTTGATGTAATTGCTGATGATATTTTTTGCAGGTCACTGGAAGCCTCTGGAGTTGGCTTTTATGCGTCCGAAGAACGTGAAGTTATAGAGAAGCTTAACAAAAATGATAATTTAGGAGTAGCTATTGACCCACTAGACGGATCTTCAAATATTGACTGTAATGTTTCTATTGGAACAATTTTTTCTATCAAGGAAGTTAAAAATAAAGGCCGTCCCCAGGATGACTTCTTTCTATTAGGAAATTATCTGGCTAGTGGGTACTTCATTTATGGGCCCCAAACATTATTAGTTTTTACGGTTGGTAATGGTATTGTTAAGTTTTTGCTTAATGTTGAAGCTAATCAGTTTGTTTCCTTAAAATCAGACCTGAAAATCCCTGAACAAACTCAGGAGTATGCTATTAATAGCTCAAACTCCAGATATTGGCCCACGCCTGTACGAAGCTACATAGAAGAGTTAATTGATGGCGCTGCTGGGCCACGAAAAAAAAATTATAATACACGATGGGTTGCTTCTTTAGTTGCTGAGACCCATAGAATATTGGAAAGGGGAGGAGTGTTTCTTTATCCAGGCGATGATAGAGAAGGATACTCGGAAGGTCGGCTAAGGAAAATATACGAGTGCGGCCCCATAGCATTTTTGATTGAGCAAGCTCTAGGGCTAGCAACGAATGGAATAGAGCCAATCGTTGGTTTAACCGCAGACAACTTACATCAAAGAACTCCATTTGTGTTTGGCTCTAAAGAAGAAGTTGAAACTATAAAAAAGTTTTATGAAGATCCTAAAAGTGCCCATGCACCTCTTTTTAGAACTCGAGGACTATTTAATAGGTAGTAAATAAATGAGTATAAAGCACCCAATTATATCAGTCACAGGCTCCTCTGGAGCAGGCACGTCTACAGTAAAGCACACTTTTCAACAAATTTTCAGAAGAGAAAGCGTAAAGGCCGTAAATTTGGAAGGGGATGCATTTCATAGATATAATAGAAAGGAAATGAAAAAAGAGTTGGAGAAAAGACATGCGGCAGGCGATGCTACCTTTTCTCATTTCTCATTCGATGCCAATTTGCTGCCAGAATTAGAAGATTGTTTTAGAAATTACAGTGAACAAGGTACATGCCGGTATCGACACTATATCCACAATTCCAATGAAGAAAATTTATATGGGGCTAAACCGGGGAATTTCACAAAATGGAAAAAATTTGAAGAACCATCAGATCTGTTGTTCTATGAAGGTTTACATGGAGCAGTAGTAAATAAAGAAACCAATTTAGCAAGGTATGCAGATTTAAAAATTGGTGTAGTTCCTGTTATTAACCTTGAGTGGATTCAAAAAATTCATAGAGATACAGACTCCAGAGGCTACAGTACTGAAGCCGTTACAGACACAATATTGAGAAGAATGCATGCTTATGTTCATTGTATTTGTCCTCAGTTTACGGAGACAGATATTAATTTTCAGAGGGTACCGGTAGTAGATACATCCAATCCATTAGTAGCTAGGTGGATACCAACTGCTGACGAAAGCTTAGTTGTTATCCGGTTTAAGGACCCTCACGGAATTGATTTTCCATATCTTGTATCGATGATTCATGATAGTTGGATGAGTAGAGCTAATTCAATAGTTATACCTGGAGGTAAGCTAGATTTAGCAATGCAATTAATACTAACCCCCCTAATAGGTAGATTAGTAAATCAAGCAAAAAGAGCAATATGAGAAGTGGTAAAATATTAAAAAACAGGGAAGGAAAATGGCACTGATAACTTTAAGACAACTGCTAGACCATGCAGCTGAAAACCAATATGGAGTACCCGCGTTTAACATAAATAATATGGAACAAGGCTTGGCAATACTCAAGGCCGCTGATAAAACCGACTCCCCAGTTATTCTTCAAGCAAGTAGGGGTGCGAGGGCTTATGCTGGTGACATTATGTTATCACATATTGTAGCGGCACTAGCCAAAATGTATCCAACAATTCCAATCTGCATGCACCAAGATCACGGTAACAATGAGGCTACGTGTATGACAGCCATTGGGCATGGTTTTACGTCTGTTATGATGGATGGCTCCTTAGAAAGTGACCAAAAAACACCAGCAAGTTATGATTATAATGTTCAAATCACAAAAAAAGTCGCTGAGATTGCGCATTGGGTGGGAGCATCCGTGGAAGGAGAACTTGGAGTTTTAGGAAGTTTAGAGACTGGTGAAGCAGCCAAAGAAGATGGGTCTGGAGCAGAAGGAAAACTTGATGCCAAACAGCTTTTAACAGATCCGGACCAAGCGCTCGATTTTGTTAAAAAGACTGACGTTGATGCTCTCGCGATTGCTTGTGGCACTAGTCATGGAGCATATAAGTTCAGTCGGAAACCTGATGGAGATATATTAGCTATGGATGTTATTGAAAAAATTCATAAAAAGATACCAAAGACCCATCTCGTGATGCATGGATCATCTTCAGTCCCTCAATACCTTCAGGACTTGATTAACAATAATGGTGGGGAAATGAGTCAAACATATGGTGTTCCAGTAGAGGAAATTGAGAGAGGAATAAAGTCAGGTGTTAGGAAGATAAATATAGACACTGATTGTAGAATGGCAATAACGGGTCACTATAGAAAAATAGCAAGAGAAAAGCCTGCTGAATTTGACCCTAGAAAGTTTGCTATTCCTGCCAGTGAGGAAATGGAAAAACTGTGCGCTGATAGGTTTGAAAGGTTTGGAACCTCAGGACATGCTAGAAAAATGTTAGTTAAATCCTTGGATCAAATGGCACAAAGTTATTCAAAAGGTGAGTTAAAACAAATATAGGTAAAAAGGAGGAAAAAATGCCTGATGGTGATAAAAAATTAGATGCAAAAGCTCGATACTCAGCTGGAGTTTTAGAGTATAAGAAAATGGGGTATTGGGAGCCAGATTATTTACCTAAAGATACCGATGTCATAGCACTTTTTAGGATCACTCCTCAGGATGGAGTGGATCCCATTGAAGCTGCGGCAGCAGTTGCTGGTGAAAGTTCAACCGCAACTTGGACGGTAGTTTGGACAGACCGTTTAACAGCATGTGAAAAATACAGAGCTAAAGCCTACAGGGTTGATCCAACACCTAATAATCCAAACGAGTATTTTGCGTATATTGCCTATGAGTTAGATCTTTTTGAACCTGGATCTATTGCTAATCTTACAGCGTCAATCATCGGAAACGTTTTCGGTTTCAAACCTCTAAAGGCACTAAGACTAGAAGATATGCGATTACCAGTAGCCTATGTCAAAACTTTTCAAGGTCCAGCTACGGGAATAGTCGTTGAAAGAGAGCGACTTAATTGTTACGGGCGTCCCCTCCTGGGAGCAACTGTAAAGCCTAAACTTGGACTTTCTGGAAGGAACTATGGGAGAGTTGTATACGAAGCCCTAAAAGGGGGATTAGATTTTACTAAGGATGATGAAAATATTAATAGTCAGCCATTTATGCACTGGAGAGATCGTTTCTTATACTGTATGGAAGCCGTAAATAGAGCAAGTGCTGCCACTGGAGAAATTAAAGGAACATATTTGAATGTCACTGCTGGTACAATGGAAGAAATGTATAAAAGAGCCGAATTTGCCAAGGAATTAGGATCTGTTATCATAATGATTGACTTAGTCATTGGCTACACTGCTATTCAATCCATGGCAAAGTGGGCTCGAGATAACGATATGATTTTGCATCTACATCGAGCAGGCCACGGCACCTACACAAGACAAAAAACTCATGGTGTCTCTTTTAGAGTGATAGCAAAATGGATGAGGTTGGCAGGAGTAGATCACATCCATGCAGGTACCGTTGTTGGCAAGTTAGAAGGAGATCCTGCAACAACAAAGGGCTACTATGATATTTGTAGAGAGGAACAGAACTCAGTGTCCTTGGAAACAGGAGTATTCTTCGACCAAGACTGGGCGTCCTTAAATAAAGTTATGCCCGTAGCCTCTGGAGGCATTCATGCAGGACAAATGCATCAGTTAATTCATTATTTGGGTGAGGATGTCGTTTTACAGTTTGGAGGTGGAACTATAGGACACCCTCAAGGAATAGCAGCAGGAGCAACAGCAAATAGAGTCGCCTTGGAGGCTATGGTCTATGCTAGAAATTCAGGAAGAGATTATTTGGCCGAAGGCCCTACAATTCTTGCAGAAGCCGCAAAAACATGTACACCTTTGCGAGAAGCTCTGGATATATGGAAGGATGTAACTTTTGATTATGCATCCACTGATGCCCCCGATTTCGTTCCAACAACATCTGTATCTTAAGGAGAAAAACAATGAGAGTTACACAAGGCACATTTTCATTTTTACCCGATTTTACTGATCAACAAATTCATGAACAAGTACAATATTGTATAGACAATGGCTGGGCAGTAAGTATCGAATATACTGACGATCCACATCCCAGAAATACCTATTGGGAGATGTGGGGACATCCAATGTTTGATAATCCAGATGCGGCAGCCGTAGTTTATGAGTTGAATGAATGCCGAAAGGTTTATGGTTCCTATTATATTAGAATAATTGCGTTTGATTCATCCCCAGGTTGGGAGTCGATCAGGCTCTCATTTATTGTAAATAGACCTGCCGACGAACCTGGGTTTAAATTGAGTAGAACTGAGGTTAAAGGAAGAAATATTCAATACTCTATAACCCCCTATTCTAGTGATAAACCTCAGGGCTCGAGATATAAATAGAGCTGCCTTATGGAAAATGAAGGAAAGGAAAAAGAGGCAAAGACGGTTACTGAAGTAAATTTAAAGGAAGATTTTCAGGCAAGTGGCGTCGCTGACATTCTTGCAGAACTGGATAAAAGCTTAATAGGCTTAAAACCAGTGAAAACAAGAATTAAAGAGACGGCTTCATTACTTTTGGTCGATAAAGCTAGGGAAAAGCTAGGCTTAGTTAATGAGTCCCCAACTTTACATATGAGTTTTTCTGGTAATCCGGGTACTGGTAAAACTACAGTCGCTCTCAAGATGGCCAATCTCCTTTTTCGTCTGGGTTATGTTAGAAAAGGACACTTAGTAACAGTGACGAGAGATGATCTTGTTGGCCAGTATATAGGGCATACGGCTCCAAAAACTAAAGAAGTTCTCAAGAAAGCAATGGGTGGAGTTCTGTTTATTGATGAAGCCTATTATTTATATAGACCAGAAAACGAGAGGGATTATGGTCAAGAAGCTATAGAGATACTGTTACAAGTAATGGAAAATAATAGGGATGACTTAGTTGTTATCTTAGCAGGCTATAAAGATAAAATGGATAAATTTTTTGAAAGCAACCCTGGATTTAGATCACGTATAGCTCACCATATAGAATTCCCCGATTATTCACATAATGAACTACTAGAGATAGCCGAAGTTATGGTTGCAAGTATGAACTACGAATTTAATGAAGAAAGCAAAAAAGCTATGGCCGAGTATATAAAAATACGAAAAAAACAGCCCCATTTTGCCAATGCTCGTTCTATCCGTAATGCCATAGATCGCGCAAGACTTCGTCAGGCAAATAGAGTCTTCAATAACTCAGAGGGACCAGTTGGCGCTAGCTTTTTAAGTCAGATTGAAGATGTCGATATAAGGCAAAGTAGGGTGTTTTCGGGTGGTATAGATAAATAAGTTAATCTTCATCATATGGGTCAAAAACGTCTAACTTATTATCATCGACGTCAAACTCGTTTTTAGTTTGAAGAAAAATATTTCTGGTGGCTGAGTAGCTATCCGCAGATTTATATAATGTAGCATCTATCATAGGAGCAAACTCATATCTTCTCTGAAAAACATTTGCCACTTCCACACCCAACATGACCACACCATCGATGCCTGCTGTTATTGGCTTTGAAGGATTAAGTATGTAATCTGTTATCAATCCAAATGATCCCCTAGCGGAATTTGGTCCAAAGAGTGGCAATTCAACATACGCGCCTTGAGGTATATTGAATGACCTAAAAGTTTCATCAAAACCTGTAGATTTTGGGTAAATATGCCACATAGACGCAACATCTATCAACCCACCCATTCCTAGCGTGGAATTGATAATAAATCTGCTGAGATCAGTTCCTGCACTGCTGAAATCTCTTTGAAAAATATGATTTATAAACCTCCTAGGTTCGTTTAAATTTCCACGAAAGTTTGATATTGGTATGCGTATTAATTCCGGAACATATGATCCATATACGTTTGAAGTTGGTCTTATGGCGTATCTGTCAAGTCCTTTATTGAATTCATGCGTAGTTCGATTAATGTTCTCAATTGGGTCATATGGTTCTTGCTGAAAAAACCCTTGAGCAAAAATTGCCGAATTTAAGAGTACAGCCGCTAGAAATACTATTACGCATGATATTAATCGCATGATTTTTTACCTGACACACCGTTCCGTACTAATCAAAAAAGAAAATAGCTTTACTACACAGAATCATAAGTTATGAATACTCTTTAAGTTATTCTTATAATATCGAAACAAATATGGAAACACCTCTTTTTTTATATAATTCCTATTCGAGGTCTAAAGAAGCTTTTAAGCCCTTAGATGAGAAAAATGTCCGTATGTATGTTTGTGGGCCTACAGTTTACGACCGGGCTCATATAGGTAATGCTCGACCAGTTTTAGTATTTGACATATTGTACCGACTTCTTCGATATCTATACAAAGAGGATAATGTTACTTATGTTAGAAATATCACGGATATTGATGATAAAATTAATGCTAAAGCTTTTGAAAGAGGCGTTAATATCGAGAAAGTAACGGAAGAAACAATAAGTTGGTTTCACAAAGATATGGACTTTTTGGGAGCGCTTAGACCCAATCATGAACCCCGAGCAACCGATTATGTTTCTCAGATGAAGGACATGATTTCTAAACTTATATCCTCGTCTTTTGCCTATTCTTCAGAAGACGGTCACGTATTTTTTGAGGTAGAGCAGTTTTCAGATTATGGACGCCTTTCTAACAAAAAATTAAACGAACTTAAAGAAGGTGTCAGGATAGAAAATGAAAGTACAAAGAAAAATCCACTAGATTTTGTTTTATGGAAACCATCTAACGCTGAAGAGCCAGGCTGGGAAAGCCCTTGGGGAAGAGGACGCCCAGGATGGCATATCGAATGTTCGGCGATGGCTAAGGATATATTAGGGGATCAATTTGACATTCATGGAGGGGGTATCGATTTGATTTTCCCTCATCATGAGAATGAAATTGCCCAAAGTACATGCTCAAATAATATGAAAAAGTTTGCAAATTTTTGGCTCCACAATGGCTTTCTTAAGATCGAGGGTGAAAAGATGTCAAAATCACTTAACAATTTTTTGACTGTATTTGATTTAATCAAGAGAGATTTTTCAGGATCTGCGATAAGATATAATATGCTTTCTACTCACTATCGACAGCCCCTGGACTGGAAATTTGAGAGGCTCGCAGAAGCTGAAAAGACTTTAATAAAATGGAATAATAAAATTGATTCAAAGAATGAAACCGAGCTTCCAAGGCAAATTCTTAATGCTTTACTGGACGATCTTAATACCCCTCAATCTATCCATGAAATGCATCACCTATTTAATAGCAAAAAGTTTGACGAGTTAAGAAATGCTTGTATGTTTTTTGGATTTTCTTCAAAAGATATAAAAAAAAATGTCTTAATACCAGCGGACTTATCCGAAAAGGTTGATAAGTTGGTTGAAAAAAGAAACAATGCGAGGCTGTCGAAAAACTTTTCGTTGGCAGATAAAATAAGAGAAGACTTGCTGAGTGCTGGCATTATAATAAAAGATATTGGTCAAGAAACTACTTGGGAATCAAGTCAAAAACTTAAAATAAAAAAGCTTAGAGAATTATGACCACAAAAGAGCGGCTTTATATTTACGATACGACACTTAGGGATGGGCAACAGACCCAGGGTGTTACCTTCTCACTGGATGATAAACTGAGGATAAGTCAGTTACTAGCCGATATCGGTATTGATTACATAGAGGGGGGTTGGCCCGGTGCTAATCCTGTAGATAGTGAATTTTTTGATAGAAAAAAAGAGTTTGCTAAATCGAAGCTAGTAGCGTTTGGAATGACTAAAAGATTTGGAAGATCTGTTGAAAATGATGAAACTTTGGCTCAAGTAGTGTCTGCAGGAACAAGTGTTGTGTGTCTTGTAGGGAAGAGCCATGATTTCCATGTGCAAAAAGCTTTGGGAATATCATTAGATGAAAATATAGAGCTGATTACTTCTTCGATAAAACATATGAAATCTTTAGGTAAAGAGGTACATTTCGATGCAGAACATTTTTTTGATGGTTTTGCTGCTAACAAAAAATACGCGATTTCAATAGTTAAAGAAGGGATGGCTGCCGGAGCTGATTGGGTAGTGTTATGTGATACTAACGGTGGCTGTATGCCTGACCAAGTTGGAGAGACAATTGAGTGTTTGATTAATGAGGGTGTTGATGCAAGCAGACTTGGTATCCATGCGCATAATGATACGGAAAATGCCGTGGCAAATTCGCTTGCAGCTGTACAAGCTGGCGTAAGACAAATACAGGGCACTCTTAATGGACTTGGTGAAAGATGTGGCAATGCAAATCTGATTTCTCTATTGCCTACTCTTTTATTAAAATCACAGTTCGCCGAAAAATTCGTTACTGGAGTGACATCTGATAGCCTAAAAGAAATAACCAGAGCATCAAGAATTATGGATGATGTGCTTAATAGAGTGCCAAATAGATTTGCTCCTTATGTAGGTAGCTCTGCTTTTGCTCACAAGGCAGGTCTACATGCCAATGCTATATTAAAGGATACTGAAACCTATGAGCATATAGATCCAGAGTTGGTCGGAAATGAGAGAATTATCCCTATATCTAATCAGGCTGGTCTATCAAATTTGAGAGAAAAACTTCAGCAAGCAGGTATTAAGGCAGATGACGATAACGGAAAACTATCTATGTTACTTAAAGAAATTAAAGAAAAAGAAAGCGAGGGATATTCTTTCGACTCAGCAAACGCGTCTTTTGAAATTTTTGCAAGAAGGATATTAGGTCAAATGCCTAATTTTTTTGAAGTAAAAAGATATCGGGTTACTACTGAGCGAAGAAAAGACACTATAGGCAACACAAAAACATTGTCTGAAGCAGTGGTTGTTCTAAAAATTGGAGATAAAGAAACCCTTTCCGTTTCAGAAAGTATGGATGAAGAAATGAACGACTTGGGTCCGGTAAATGCATTGTCCAAAGCTATCTCCAAGGACTTAGGTCATTATCAAGATATCATTAACGGCGTACGCCTAATAGACTTTAAAGTCAGAATAACCTCTGGAGGAACTTCGGCAGTAACTAGGGTGTTAATTGATAGCGAAGATGAAAAAGGCTTAAGATGGTCTACTGTGGGCGTTTCTGCAAATATTCTTGACGCCAGTTTTCAGGCTCTTCTAGATTCAATTAACTGGAAGTTGATCAAGGAAGGAGCAGCTCCAAATTGATTGAGACCAACTGGTTGAGCAATCTTAAAAAATTTGATCGCGAAAGGTTTGACTCTCTTAGACACTTAAATCCTGAGAGAAGAAAAGAAATAGCGGCGATATATTCATTTAATCTCGAACTAGCAAATATAGCTTGGAACGTCAGCGAGCCTGAGCTTGGATATCTAAAATTGCGTTGGTGGGAAGATTACATAAATGATATGAATGATGGATATTCATTTGGAGACAATGAATATTTACTTATCCTTTTTAAGCTTTTTGCAAAGGGGAAGCTGCATAAGAGTAATCTACTTAGACTCATAAAAGCACGTGAATTTGACTGTTCAAAAAAGCCCTTTGACAGTCACGAACAGCAAATCAAATATATTCGAGATACCTCGCAGAATCTTTTGTTTATGGGTCTAGGGTGTCTAATCGAGTTCAATGATAACTCTCTTAGAACGAATCTGTCAGAATATTTCGGGTTATCCCTTGGTTTAGCACGATTTGTGTTAGCAGTGGGATCCCTGAGCCATAACAAATGTTACTCACTTTTTTTGCCTACGCGATTAGATTACAATCTCCATTTTGAAGGCAGAATTAATGATAATATAATAGACAGAATACATTCTGATATTGATTTAATATTTAATTTGATTGATAGGGGGAAAAGGGAACTTAAAAGTATTGGGCTAAAAAAAAAATCTCTCTCTGTTCTTAATACTGTTAACAATTTTGTGCCAATTTTAAAAGATATTAGAAACAACCCACAATTAATATTTAGAAAGTGCCATAAGCAAAGTTTTAGAGCAAAATTAATTGAAAAGATTAATAGACTTGTCACATAATTAAGAAATGTTAAGTACCGAATTTATAAAGGATATAATGCCAAGCATATATAAGCTAGAAAAACGGTTTGGGATGGTTGAGAGTAACTTTGGACTTCCTTCTTTTGACCCAAGAGAGAAAGGGCTTCTGGCACTAAAAAAAACTATTGTAGGGCAACAACTTTCTATAGCCTCAGCTGCGGCGATATGGGGTCGTTTTATAGATGCAGACATCAAAGACGAAGAAATTTTAAGTAACCAAGCTGATAATCAATTAAGGGACCTTGGTTTTTCAAGACAAAAAATTGCTTATCTAAAAAGTCTTGCCGAAAGTGGACTTGATTTTCATCAAATGGAGACATTGGAAAACGAGGAAGTGATAAACATTTTGACTGCTGTTAAGGGGATTGGATTATGGACAGCAGAAATATACTGTATTTTTAGTTTGAGAAGATTAGACATTTTTCCAGCAGGAGATCTTGCTTTGCAAGAGGCGGCAAAACATTTACTTGCATTGGAAAGAAGGCCCACAGAAAAAGAAATGAGAAAAATAGCCAAAAGCTGGGTGCCTTACAGATCAGTATGTGCAATAAT
>CACIAQ010000028.1 GCA_902584635.1 uncultured Alphaproteobacteria bacterium | reverse complement strand
AATGGATTATTCGGAAATATGGGCGTAGCTAGTGCTCCATTAATTACAGGCATTATTATTTTTTATAGTGATTGGAAAATGGCTTTCTTGATATCTGGAATAATATGCATAATTTACGGAATATTTTTTGCGCGTGCTCTCAAACCTATGGAGTTGCCAAATGGAGGATCGCCTAAAATAAAGTCTGAAAAGTTTTCTCATGGCTGGAGGCAAGCTCTTTTAGCCTTAGCAATTAGTACCACCTTTGGAGGTTTCGTCTTTACAGCGGTAACTTTCCTCGTTCCTAGGTATTTGGAGCTTTATATGGAAAACCTCATGCTTTCTGTTGCCATGACTGGACTCTTTGCTTCTTTTGTCTATGCAATCTCTTCTTTTTCACAGGTCGTTGTTGGATGGTTTATTGATCTTATATCACCGAAACTAGTTTTATTTATTGTCTCGATTGGTCAGATAATCTTTATATATTTGGCGTCTCAATTCGATGGTTACAAGCTATTATTCTTTATGACGTTAGCGGTCTGTTTTGTTTTCGGGCAAATTCCTATTATTGATGCTGTTATGGTACGGTATGTTCCTGATGGTTGGAGGAATCGCGTTCTTAGCATGAAGTTTGTTCTCAATCTTGGAGTTGGCGCTACTGTGCTACCGACATTTAGTTTTATGTTGGACAAGGGATATAAATTGTCGGAGCTTTTTAGTTTTTTAAGTTTGTTTTCTGTAATTATTGTTCTGGCATCTATTTTATTACCGTCACAAAGTTCTATTCGTGCTGAGAGGATGATTTTAAAAAAATAATTAAATTGTTGGGCTATTTTCTTTTGTCCAAATGCTATGCTTTGATGTAACTTTTTGTAAATAAACATAAAAATTTGTGAGACATATATGAATGACTTTAGGAACAGAGATTTTTTTCACGAAGGAATGAGAGAGTTTCAGGATCTTTTTGACGGGCGCAGAACAGCAGAAGCCATTGAAACAAACAGAAAACACTATGAGTTTTGGGATGATGAAAAAGAATTAATAAAAAATGCGCAATTCTTCTTTATAGCGAGCTCTTGGAAAGAATATATTGATTGTAATATAAAATCAGGTGATCCTGGATTCGTGAAGATACTTGAGGGAGGAATAATTGAATATCCAGAATATGATGGGAATTCCATGTATCGGACAGCTGGTAATATCATAAAAAATCCAAATGTTGCTTTATTATTCCTAAATTTTGATGGTAAGAGCCGCCGTATAAGGATTAATGGACAGGCTAGTATTCATAGGGATAGAAAATCCTTAGAAAAACACTATGGTGCTAAGTTTGTTATGCGAATAAAATGCGAAATTTATCCAAATTGCCCACGATACGTACCAAATTTAAAAGAGAATAAACCATCCCCGCATATTCCTAGAAAAGGAAAAGGAGTACCTCCGCCACCAGAGTGGAAGCAAAGAGATTATATTCGAGATATATTACCTTATGGCGATCCACATAGGAAAAAGTGAATTATGGATACTCTATCAGAATAAGAAAGGTAATAGATTAACTAAAAAATCGATATGGATATTCCTACAAGTACCAAAAGTATACCAGAAATTAAATTTGTTAAACTAATTGCCTTTGGAGAAGATAATAGTGACCTAATTTTTGCTACGAAAAGTATCATTAAAATATTTCCTGTCATCGGGACGGAAAAAGAGAGAACTGAAATTAGAAAAACATCAACAAGTCCTATTAATTCAAAATTGAAAAAACCTGGAAGAAGTGTCATATAGAAAAGTGATGCTTTGGGATTTGCAGTTACGGCGATGAAACCTGCATAAAAACCTGCAATAAATCCTGATTTAGTAAGACGGTGATCTTCACTTAACACCTTATTCCTTGAGAATATTATATGCAGTCCCATCAAGACTAAAACAAAAGAAGCAAAGTATCGAAATATCAATAAAAAATCGGAATAGATTGATATAAGAAGACCTAAGCTAAAATAAACCGCAAAGGGCCAAAGCATGTCACCTAGAGAAACGCCTAGAGCAAGCGAAATTGAAGATTTAGCTCCACCAGAAACTGTCCTAGCAATTAGTGCCACCCAAACAGGACCAGGAGTAATAAACAAAATAATTAATGCAAAAAAATATAGAATGATTTGACTGCTTTCGATTGTCATTAAATTTCCTAAAAAACTATTTGCTTCACTTTTTTTTGCTTAAAGTGGTAAAGACTAAATGACAAGGCAAAAAAAGGATAATTTATGGAAACTGCATATGAGGCCCTTAAAAAGAAAATTGATGAAAATGATTTGATTATACTGGATGGAGGGGTCGGAACTGAGTTGCAATTTAGGGGTATAGAGATGAATGAAACTTGGTGTGGGTCCGCCTCACTAAATACTCAAGTTTTAGAACAAATTCATTTAGATTACATAAATGCAGGTGCAGAAGTGATAACTACAAATACCTATGCATCTAGTCGTTTAATGTTAGAAGCAGCAGGTCTGGCAGATAGCTTTGAAGAAATTAATTCAAAAGCAATTTTTGCAGCGCAAGAAGCAAAAATAAAGGCAAAAAGAGAGGATATATTAATTGCTGGATCTTTATCTCATAGACTTCCGATACCTGACGGTGCTAAGCAATCTGATCCAAAGCATGGAGTTTCCGAAAATAGATTGAGAGAAAATTGTGAGGAAATGGCTCTGTTTTTAGCTGAAAAAGGGTGTGACATTATTATTTTAGAAATGATGTACCACCCTGATAGAATGCTATCAGTCTTTGAAGCTGCAGCAAAAAGTAAAAAACCGGTATGGGCAGGTTTTTCAACTCGATTGAGCGATACGGGTCTTGTGTTAAGTTTTATGGAAGAAGATGATATTCCTTTTGAAAGTGTTGCTAAGATAGTCAAAGATTTTAATATCGATGTTGCTGGCATTATGCACACTGATGTCAACGCCGTAAGCAATTCTTTAAAGGTATTAAGAAACTTTTTTGATGGACCACTGATGGTTTATCCGGACTCAGGTGGGTGGGTTTCACCGAATTGGGACTTTGATAGAGTAATACAACCTAAACAATTTAAATCCTTTGCTGAAAAATGGATTAAGGAAGGGGTAAATATTATTGGCGGCTGTTGCGGGTTATCACCAAATCATATTAGAGAGATAGCCCAATTAAAATGAAAATGTCCATTAGGGTTTGTTTCTTATTACACCCATCGGCATGGAAGAAAGACGCTTCATCTCTTCCGAAGAAAAAAGCTCAGGATTTTTTATAAATTCTAACATCATATCCGATGAATCTCCACCCCAAAAAATTTGTCCTTCGACTACAAATGTTGGTACGCCAAATACGCCATTTTCAATAGCCTTGGATGTGTTGGCACGCAATATCTTTTTAAGAGCACTTTCATCTCTTGTCGAATGTGTTGATGGTGAGTATTGGTTTACTACTGCTTCTAGTTTCTCTATTCCCTCTTTCTGATCCGGTTGTTGTCCTTGTTTGTAGATAATGTCGAATATTTCTTTCGTTACTTCATAGGTTGAATCTCCTGCGATACATGACAGCAAGGCCGGTAGAGGGTTAAATGGGTGTGAAGGAGGCATAGTATATTCTACCCCTAACTTGGCAGCTTTCCATTTGAAAAAACGATACGTAAATATTCTTTTAGGGACAATTTCTGCAGGTCCAAGTTGACCCCAATGTTTTAAAAGAGCGCCAAATACGACTGGATGTATTGTGATCTTAAGCTCATTTTCAAACCTTTTAAATTGCGAAAATTGTAAATAAGCAAATGGAGAAATAAAATCAAAATACCAATCGACTTTTTTCAAAATAATCTCCTAATTTACTCAAGCTATCATATAGAACGAACTTGTGCTTTTTTATTTAGTATAATAGCATTTCACACTTAGGAAACACTATGTATAAACTTTACACAGCACCCACTCCAAATGGATGGAAAGTAGCTATGGCTCTAGAAGAGTTAAGAGCTCAGTATGAGGTACAGCTTATAGATCTACAATCAGGCGAGCAACATTCAAAGTGGTTCTTACAAATAAATCCCAATGGACGAATTCCGGTGCTAAAAACAATGGGAAAAGACAGCACCATCATTTTTGACTCAAACGCCATTCTTCTTTATTTGGCAGAAAAGTTTGGCCAGTTATTACCAATTAATGAACCTGATAGAACATTAGTCTTACAATGGTTAATGTTCCAAGCAAGCGGGATAGGGCCAATGCAAGGGCAGGCAGTGGTTTTTGAACGGTACTTCCCAAACGATGTTCCTGCCGCGCGCAAACGATATCATAATGAAACAAGAAGATTATATGAAGTCTTAGATGTACGGCTCAGTCAATCTGAATGGCTAGCTCGAGACTTTTCTATCGCGGATATTGCCAATTGGACTTGGATAAGGAGTCATAAATGGGCACGAGTTTCGACTGAGGGTCTGGAAAGTTTGGAAAGATGGATGGAACAAATGCGTATACGTCCAGCTTGTGAAAGAGGTCTTAATATTCCTCCATCACCAGGAAAAGCAGATAAGGTAAAGTCTTTTGGAAATGCGATGACTACAACATGAGTGAAATTGAGATTAATGGTATGGCTCATGTAATATTGACGGTTTCACGTTTTAGTGAAGCAAGACAATTTTACAAAAGCCTTTTGCCAAAATTTGGAATGATCTGTGTTATGGATGGACAGGATTTTTGCTATCATGTTGGAGGTAGAACGGCTATAGGTATAAGAAGATGTGATCCTGAGTTTTCAGCCGAAACCTTCAAACAATATAGGGTTGGTCTTCATCATCTATGTTTGAGGGCTAAAAGTCGTGATGATGTCGATAGAACTTATGAGCTTTTGACTCAGATCAATGCAAAAGTTGTACGTGGCCCCGAGGAACGAGATTGGGCTCCAGGCTATTATTACATATTATTTGAAGATCCAGATGGAATTCGTATAGAGGTAAATTTCATTCCTGGTGCTGGTCTACTAAAGGAGGGCGAAGAGTTTAAATCAAAAGATGATTATATTCGAAAGGACGGTAAGGATATAAAGTGATTAATATTGGGTTAAATCAAAATAGGGTAAAAAATGCACCAAAATTTGCTAGAAGAGTATACGGATTTTGTAGATAAAGTTACAAGTGAAGCTTCAAAATCATCTGATAAAATGAGGGAACGTATCAATTATCTCAATTCCAAAGATATCGAGATGTCACGATTGCTAACAGCTGGTATTGGTCTCTCTGGAGAGGTTGGAGAGTTTAATGAAATAATAAAAAAAATGATGTTCCAGGGAAAGACTTTTGATGATGTCGCGCATGAACACATGAAAAGAGAATTGGGAGATATCATGTGGTATGTAGCGCAAGCTTGTCTAGCGTTGAAGGTTGATTTAGTGGATGTTATAAATACCAATAAAGAAAAACTATCAAAGCGATTTCCGCAACAACAGTTTAATGAAAAATACGATGCTACTAGAGATCAGGGGGACATTTAAAGCCCCCTAAATTCTAAGCGCGGTTTCCACGAAGAGCGAAAAATAAACCTCCGACCCACATAAACACGTGAAGATTGTCGTACAAGATTACGTCTAAAAAACTTTCTGGTTCGCCAATCCATATTACGCCCGTCGTTATACAGCCTATCGTAAATCCGCTAAAGCGCGTTAGTGTATCGCCCACCCAACTTGCTATTTTTCTTGTGTTGAATAATCCGCCCGCTATCAAACCGAGCCCACCACCAAGCTCACCAAGAGCTACTACCCACCAAACAAGGACGGAAAGACCATAGGACTCCGCTTCAGCAGGGTCTATGGGCAGTTTCATCAATCCCATTTGTATGAACAATAACGCTAAAGGTATTCTCAATAACCAATGAGATGTGCAAAATTCTGGTATAGCGCTGTTGAACCGTTCTAATCTTTTCACAAGTGCATTCATGTCCTCACTCCTCTTAAGCGCAGTCGCAAACAGCTGTTTTGAAATCATTGCATCCACAGACACTTACAGAAGCGTTTGCGGACGCGACATATTTCTCAGGACTGAAGGAGGTATTTTTATGGCTTCCATCGCACAGTGGGTACTTTTCACTCTGACCACATTGGCAGAGAAAATACGACTTTCCACTCACGACGTCAAGCTTGGTAAATTTCTTGTTTTCAATACTCATATATTACTCCAAGGTCCTAAATTAAATAAAATTCTTAGTTGACAGCGACTAAATCGAGAGCCTTGTTGCATGAGCTTATAGAACTTACAGACATTCCCATGTCATGCTGTCTTTTGCATTCAGACTGCAAATTCTTGATATCTGCTAAAGTCTTTTCATTGAAAGACGCTGTTTTCAATGCTTTCTTAATCTTTGTATTGAAAGCTGCCATTTCGCTACAGCCGCTTGCATGCACGCTCGAGCCAAAAAGCAAAATGATAAACATAGAAGCAATTATTTTTTTCATTTATAAATCTCCGTTTTAAATTGTAAAATTGTAGATAGGTCTATTTTTTTAAAAACCAAGCTAAAAAAAATTTTTTTCCAGACATGAGGCAAAATGACACACCCAGTTGTCATCTTTTCGATCCAGAACATATTTGTTGGATTAAAACTAAGGAGAAATAATCATGAGAACGAGGCGAACGTCAACCGCAGCTATGAAAACAAAAGGTCAATATCCGAGTGATAGAGAAACACTTCAAGACTCCGTTGAACTAATTTTCGGGTCAGATCCAGAGAAAATGAAAGAAATGGCAGCAAAGATGAGAATTAGGTTTGCTCAAGCAGCGATAGCTGGTGCTGTTGGTTCTCTAATTTTTTATTACTTATTGCTAAATCATCATATTTAATGCGAATAGTTGAAAGGAACTTATCTCAAGCGCGTCTGTCTGAATTAATTGAGCTAGCACTCAGTGACAAAGTGAGTTTCAAGGCTATAAAAAATGAATTCGGCCTCAAGGAGATAGAAGTAAAAAATCTAATGCGAAAAAATCTTAAACGTGGAAGCTACAATGCGTGGCGTAAAAGAATTTTCCGCAAAGGAAAGTAGGAAGCAATTTGAATATTGTTTGGTTCAAAAGAGATCTGAGAATGCTCGATCACGGGCCTCTTTCAGCTGCTTGCGCCAACGGAAAAGTTTTACCTCTTTACATTTTAGAGCCAGATCTTTGGAGACAGCTCGATGTTTCGTATCGGCATTTTTTACATCTTCAACACTACCTTAGCCAACTTGACGATATGTTCATTAAAAAAGGCGCTAAGCTGATAATCAAAGTTGGAGAAGCGCTTCCTGTATTAAAGTCTTTGGCAACCCGACATAACGTCAAAGCAATTTTTTCTCACTATGAAACGTGGAATAAATTTTCAAAAGATCGCGATTCAGCCATCCGAAAGTGGACCGTTGATAACTCTATAATCTGGAAAGAATATCAACAAAATGGAGTGGTGAGGAATTTAAATTCTCGTGACGAATGGTCAACCCTTTGGCACAGTTACATGCATAAAAAGATTTATAAGGTACCTGAAAAAATATCATGTATATCTGAAGCCTCTGATAATTTACCATCATGTCAAGACATGCAGCTGGAATTTGATGGTTTCGAACTAAATACTAACCTCGCCAAAATTGAGCCAGGTATCGTTTTAAAAAGTTTTTTAACTGAGCGGGGTGAAAACTATCAGAGAGAGATGTCTGGGCCGTTGTTATCTGTAGATTCTTGTTCTAGACTGTCTACACATATTGCTTTCGGGACCATTTCTATCCGTACTATTTTCCAGAGGACAAAAGAACAAACCCAAAAAAGGTTTGACCCAGCTGGGGATAAATTAAAAAACTGGCGAGCCTCTTACAATTCATTCCAGAAAAGACTTCGATGGCATTGTCATTTCATCCAAAAATTGGAAGATTTAAGGAGCATAGAGTGGAAAAACATTCATCCAATTTATGATAAATTGGAAAGAGAAACCGCTTATTCCGAAAATTTTGAAAGATGGAAGCGTGGAGAAACGGGTTTCCCTTTTGTTGATGCATGTATGCGATCACTGATATCAACTGGATGGATAAACTTCCGTATGCGAGCAATGCTTGTTAGTTTCGCTAGTTACAATTTATGGATAGATTGGAGGCAAACATCTCTTTATCTAGCGCGTCTATTCTCAGACTATGAACCTGGAATTCATTATTCTCAAGTTCAGATGCAGTCTGGTACCACGGGTATTAATACAATAAGAATTTATAACCCAATCAAGCAAGGAGTGGAACATGATCCTCTTGGAAAATTTATCAAAAAGTGGGTTCCAGAGTTAAGGCATATGCCTGTGGCAAACGTCCATATGCCCTGGGAGACGCCAGAATTATTAGGTAAATATTATAGCCCCATAGTTGATGAGAAACTATCAAGGGAAAGCGCGTCAACAAGAATTTATCGACTCAAAAACTTAAAAAAAGCAAGATCCCAATCGGAAGCTATTTGGAGGAAGATAGGTAGCAGAAAAACTTCTGAAAACGATTATCGTAAATCTAGAAAAAAGAAGTCAAAACTACAAAAAGAATTTGAGTTTTAATGTTTTCATTTTCTAAAGACGTACTATCTGTAGTCCATGGGTCTATCAGATAACAAACTTATAGCTTTATTATATGGTTTATTGTGCCATGGAATTTTTTTAGTGGCTGGCGCAGTAATGTATATTACCATTTTGACCGGTTTTCAATTTTCAGTTGGACCCTTCGAAGGCTTTGGCGCAGTTGTAATTAATCTTTTGTTGTTAATTCAGTTTCCTATGGGGCACTCATTCTTTCTATCTAACCGTGGTATGAAGATATTAGAGATTTTTGCGCCTAAAAGTTATGCCAAAACTCTTAGAACAACGGTCTACGCTACTATAGCTTCCATACAACTTTTACTTTTATTCTCTCTCTGGAATTTTTCTGGAGTTTTTATTTGGCAAATTGAAACACCAGCAAATTTATACATGATTATACTTAACTTACTTAGTTGGGCTCTGTTATCTATTTCATCTATACAGGCAGGATATAAAGTGCAAACTGGTTCCCTAGGCTGGACATCTGTATATCAGGGGAAAAAACCGGTTTTTCCTGATATGCCTACTAATGGTCTTTTTTCGATAATAAGGCAACCTATTTATCTATCTTTCAGTCTAGTCCTTTGGACAAGTCCGGTGATGAGTTTGGATTTATTTATCGTTGCATTATCCTACAGTCTTTATTGCTATTTTGGTCCTATGTTGAAAGAAAAAAGATTCCAAAAAATTTATGGCAAAAGGTTTTCTAATTACCAACAAAAAGTACCTTACTATATGCCATCAATTTTTCGACGGATGGGATAATCTTCATGCCAATAAATATAATGAAAAAGTTGAAAAACTTTCGAAGAACGATAATATTAAAATAAAACAAAAGGTTTATAAAAGAAACCTTTACAAAGAGGATTTTTTTGGACGATTATAGTGACTTTTCTCCCGCTGCCATCCCAAGCAACGAAGCCCGAAGACTTGAGGCGGTTCGAAAAACGGGGGCAATGGATGTTGCCAATGAAGAGCTGTTTTTAATCTATACAGAGCTAGCAAAAGAAATATCGAATATGCCTGTTAGCTATACTGGGCTTATTGACGAAGAAAGACAGTATATGTTGTGTCATGTTGGGCTATCAAAAGATCGTCCTGACAGCGCCCCTAGAGAAAAAACATTTTGCCAATTTGCTTTGAATAGTACTGACCCGATATTAGTAGAGGATTGTAGTAAGGACGAGAGGTTTAAAAACCACCCCGTTGTTACTGGAGATCCATATGTAAAATTTTATGGGGGGTTCCCTTTAGTTACTCAAGGTGGATTAATATTAGGAACTCTTTGCGTTGTCGATACGGAGTTGGGTAAAAAACTCGATAATTATCAAATTACGTTAATACAAAAGCTTGCAGCTAGACTGGCACATCAACTTGAAACACAGGGTGATCAGAGAGAAATTACTGCATCTCGAGCAATTGATATGCTTAAAGTGGTTGTTAAAAATCATCCTGATATGACCATTAAAGACACCATAAATTTCTTAACAATTATTGAAGGAAGACCCATAGACAAAGAAGGAAAACAAAGTCTAATAAAATTTGACTTGCTTGACGTATCTGGAGTGATGACTAAGAAAGCTAGAGAGTTCCAAAGTGAATTAGATCTTGATCAGGGAATATTCAAGAGAATATCAATTTCTAAAGAACAAGCTCAAATCAATCTCGATAATATGCTCTCTGAACTGGGAGATATTTAGATGTTTGCAGTGATCTATCAATTTAAGTTTCCTGGTGTTAGTGAGGCAAAAGTAGCGGCCGGATTTTGCTCAGAGTCCTTGGGCGGAAAAATAGCAGAATATGATTTTCTCGGACTAAATATACTAATAAGTAAAGATGGTGATTTAAATATTCACGTGAAATTTGAGGATGCTAAAGCCTTGAAAAAGTTCGAAGATGACTCAGAAAAACTGCTAGGTGATTTGAGGAATAGCTTCGTTTTTAAGGAAAATAAGGTGTCTGGCGTTTTTGCCTTTACCTATGAAAAAGAAGCAGTTGCAACAGATATTAAAATTGAAGGCGCCTCTGTTGTAAGGAACTAATAGCCGAAATTTTTATCTGAACTGATTGTTAGATTTAGATGAAAATCCCGTTAAATTGAAAAAATTTGAAAATGTGATATTGTTAAGTCGTGTAAACAGTTCACCAATTTATTTTTTGTTTCTTTATTATGTTCTAGGCAATTGAGGGAAGTAACTGAGATTAGTAGCACAAATAATGATCTTTTTACTTGGGGTCTGGGCACTCTTTGCAGGTATAATTGCACTTTTGGGCTACTCTTTTTCTTTCCCTTTTGAGTTTAACCAATCAATAAAGGAAATTCCCTTTCATCGATGGCAAATCGTACAGGTGAGTGTTTTTCTTACCTTTGGTTATCTCGCTTTAAGACACTTTTTGTTTGGTAAGGAAAAAATGCTCCCGATTCAATTTCTTGATATATATTTAAAGTTTGTAGGAGGCTCGGGCCTCATTATTTATTATCAGCATGGAATAACTGAATATCGTGAGTATGCGACGCTCGGTTTTTTTCTATTAGCTGCCTTACTCTCTCATTTTTTAGCAAGACCAGAATATAAGAAGATTTTTTTCAAAAGATAAAAATTCCATTGAAGATTGGTTGAAAAATAATACTATTGGATTCTAAACGATTACCTTGAAATGTTATTTGCGGGAATAATGGATCTAACAGAAGGAGTCCTAACGGTTCAGGTTGCCCCTTTCTATAAGTTCAAAAGGAAAAAACGAAGGGTTAAAAATGGCTAGTGTAAACAGAAGACTAACATCTATTTTGGCAACTGATTGTGTGGGGTTTAGCAGTCTAATGGAAAAAGATGAAGAGAAAACACTAGATAATTTAAAGGCCTGTCGTTCTATTATAGATCCCTATATTGAAGAATTTGGTGGAAAAATTTTCTATACCGCCGGAGACTCTGTTATTGCTGAATTTGCGAGTCCCGTTTCCTGTGTCAACGCTGCGATAAACTTTCAAAAAGCTATTGATGAAAGAAATAAAGTAACCGAAGAAAGCGCAATCATGACATGGCGAGTGGGAGTGCATATGGATGATGTGATTGTTGAAAAGGATAACATTTATGGTAGTGGTGTTAACATAGCTGCACGGTTGGAGGCTGCTTGTACTCCTGGCCAAATACTAATTTCATCAACAGTGAAGGATCAAGTTGATAACAAAATAGAATTCAAAGTTGAAGATGCGGGTACTAAGGCATTAAAGAATATTTCTGATAGTTATCAGACGTTCGGCATTTCTCCAACAGGTGGGAAAGTAGAGAAGACTGATGGTAGGAGCTTCGCTAAAAAGGAGTCTGAAAAAAATTATAAGCCAAAGCTAGCTGTCATGCCGTTCTCGAATGCTAGCAATGACGAAGATAGTGGGTATTTAGTAGATGGAATTGTAGAGGACTTAATAACTGAATTTTCAATGATAAGAGAATTAGAGCTAGTTTCTCGACAATCATGTTTCGATTTTAGAGACAACGAGATGGATCTGAAAGCATTCTGTGAAAAGTTTGGTGTTGATTATGTTGTTGTTGGAAGTATTCGTTCATCTGGTAAGAGGGTAAGAATCTCAGTTGAATTGTCTGACGCAAAAGATGATAGCCAGATATGGAGCCAAAAGTTTGATAAAATCATCGAAGATATCTTTGATGTACAAGATGAAATAGTTAGACAAATTTCTGTAAAACTTCTGGGAGAGATTGAATTATCGAGCTTAGAAAGAGCTCAAAGAAAACCCACTGAAAATTTGTCTTCTTACGAATTACTTTTGAAGGGTAAAGTTTTACACCACAAAATACAAAAGGATGCGCTACAAAACGCCTTGACCACCTTCGATGAAGCTATAAAAGCTGACGAGACTAACGGCCAAGCGTATGCTTGGAAAGCCTGTGCTCTTGGCCAGGGTATGAGTAGAGGCTTTATTGAGGGTGATATGGCTGAAATATGGAGTGAAGCGGAAGGATGCCTTAAAAAGGCACATGAACTTAATGACAATGATTTTGAGGTTCATCGATTGATGGCCGAAGTTAATTTATCGGGTAGAAATTTTAGAGTAGCAGAAAGACACGCCTCTAAGGCCTACAAAATGGTTCCCAATGACCCACGAGTTTTATCAGTTTATGGGGAAGTATCACTGCGATTAGGAAAAATCGATCAAGGCTTAGATGCGCTGAAGCTAGCATTAGAGATCGACCCAATTGCACAAGGAAAAACAAACTCTGACTCCAGGACAGCTCCAGTATTATTCGGAGAGTATTTGGCTAGAAATAAAGATAATTGTCTCAAGTTAGTAGAAAAATTAGAAGATATAGACTCCAAATCATGGCTTTTAACTGCAAAGCTCTGTAGTGATGAGGAACTCGATATAATAGAAGAAGATTGGTATAAACGTGGAAAAGAAGAGTTCAATGATAAAGATTGGGCAGCTGAAGTTGATAGCTTTCGGCTTAATAATGACGGAGCAAAAGAGTCGCTTATAGAGTTTGCTGAAAGTCTTTTTTAAAGGCTTAAATAATTAAGTCTAAAAAGATTATAACGAGTTAATATATGTTCCGCTAACTTTATTCCACTCGAGGCGGCATCTAGAATTGTTCCACCTAAACACCAATCGCCGCAAATGCCGACATTTTCTTCGTTATAAAATAGAAAAGATTTTCCCAAAGATCGTTCGGTGAACCCATAAAGCCAACGGTGGCCAGCTTCGTAAGTTGGTTTAGGTAAGGAAAAGGGGACGGCATCTATTATCTCTTTAAGCAACAGCTCTTTAATCGTATTTTTATCGTTTTTAACGACTTTCTTGGCAAAAGGTTCTTTAGTATGAACGGTTAAGCAGAATAACTGCTGCTCACATTTGAATCGATTATTTTCTACCTGAACATGAACTTTTTCATTCGAGAAATGTTTTTCTTTTACAGGTTCTGGATTTATATCAAAGGAAAATAGAGCTGCAGCAGAGCTCCTCATTTGGACTTTCCCTATTAGACTGTCAAACTTATAAATTTGTTTATTAATTAGAGTTTTAGCTTGATTTGGAGGTATTGAAAGGACCAAGAGATCATAAGGCGTTTTTTCATGAACCCCACCCCTACATTTCACAACAATTGTCTTATTGTATAAATTTAACGAGATAGCCTCACAGCTCTTCCGTATATTTAAATTCGTCCCGCAATAATTTACAAAGTCGGCAACTGAATTTATGGGCTCAAATAGATTTCCTTTACGCTGGATTATTTTTTCTTTCTCTGCTCTTTTGAATATTTCTAACCCAAATTCCGGCAATTCTTTATGACTGTAAAAGTCAGGTAAGGAACTTGCACCATGATGGAATACAGCTCCATCAGTTCGTCGTGTGCTCAGCCTTCCACCTATATCCCTGCCTTTATCAAGTATAAGAACTGAATGACCGGCTTCGGCTAATCTTCTGCCACATAATAATCCAGAGACTCCAGCGCCAATTAACACAATTTTCTTCTCATTCATATATAAATCACAATTAAGCTTGAGGTTTTTTTTTGTTAGATTTATCCAAAATAAGAGATAAATTATTTAATTTTGATAGATAGGCAACGAGGGGGCGACCTCTTTTTTCAGAATATTCTTTATGCATAAAAAAACAATTTATACATAGGGTTAATTTTCTTTTTTTTCCAATATCTATTTTGGTTATTGGAATTGTTTCATCATAATCAGGATGAGGATTTTCTGTTGCCTTACAAAAATCACACTTTGCTTCAGGTTGGTTATAAATAAAGTTTTCCATTTTTAGCTCTTTTCTAAGCATCTGAAGTCAGCTGGAGGTCTATTTCCTCCAAAATCAATATGACAGATATTTTTCTCATGACGTTGGCACCAAACTTGAATGCCAATTCGAGTAAACCCGACATCTACCTTTACATAATCTCTAAGAGCTATGTCTGGGTTATCTAAATTTTGATATTCTTTGAGGCAGGCTTCGCAGACTATGGGCTCATTTACGTTATATAATAGATTTTCGTAGTTATCGTTCAAAACATCTCCTTAACAATTAAAATAAGTTTTAATAAAAATTTTCAAATCAATACATAATCTTAGTTTTAAAAACTTAAAAATTAATATTGGAAAATTACAATTCTTTGTGAGACCTCTCTCTAAGAGGAGCCTTGGTAATTTTACCATTTACATTCCGAGGAAGTGGTTCTCTGGTGACTGTAATTTTATCGGGAACCTTGTAGTCGGCAACTTTTTCCGACAGTTGGAGCCGAATTTCATTAGGCTCGAGCGAGGCTGATGAAGGAAAAACAAAAGCATGTGATCTTTCGCCAAGTATGGGGCAAGGGTAGGGAACCAAAGCAGCCTCTTGGACTTCATCCATCAACATCATCAGGTTTTCTATTTCGGCGCTAAAAATTTTATATCCTCCACGATTTATCATGTCTTTTTTTCTATCATGAATTCGTATAAAATTATTTTTATCTTGGCTGGCGATATCACCAGACTTCCAGTAACCGTTTTCGAACGAGTTCTGAGTAGCCTTTTCGTTTTTCCAATATCCAGGTACAACCATAGGACCTTTAATCCATAGCTCTCCAGGCTCATCTTGATTTATCTCTTCATTATTTTCGTTAACAATCTTTATTTTTCCGCAAGGTACTACAAGACCTACGCTATCACCTGGATCATTGCAATTAATTGGAATGATAGTTGTAGGGGACGTGGTTTCAGTTGCACCGTATGCATTATTTAAACTTAGGAATGGCAACTTTGAAGCCAATTTCTTCCTAACAGCATCAGGCATTGGAGCTCCCCCAAACGCAGCTATTCTCCACGATTGTAGATCTTCAGCGATTAACGCATTGCGATGAAGTAGTAATGCATACATTGCTGGAACAAGTATTGAATATGTTAATCCATGCTTCTTTGCAAGATTTGCAAACTCTTGTACTTCAAAATGCTCCATTATGACAATTTTCCCCGCACATCCAATTAAGGTCAGAATTTGAGCCACTAGTCCTGTAACATGGCTTGCAGGTACAGCAAGAATAGTGCATTCACCATCTTTAAGTCCTAGCTCCATTTGGAAATGAATAAAAGAATGGACTAGCCCGAGATGGGTCAATATAGCTCCTTTTGGGCGACCGGTAGTACCAGAGGTATATAATAGTATAGCTGGATCTTCCTCATCGATTGTTTTTAAAGTGATGTTTTCCTCAACGCCTTTTTCAAGCAATTCATTAAATTTTAAACAATCAGTTTGAGTTTCAGCTTGCGTAGTTATAAAGAGGATAGAATTGCTATCTTTGCTGAGAGGTTGTTCTTTCTCGGTTTCTTTATCAAATAAAACTGCGTGTACCCCCGCATCATCATAAAGATAAATAAGCTCGTCTTTTTTATGTCTATGGCCAACCGGCATAGCAATTAGACCAGTTTTGAATGAAGCAAATAGAGCGACTACAAACTCAATACTATTTGCGAGATTGATAACAAGGATATTTTTCTCTTTTAGCCCAGATTTCAACAAGCCTCCGGCCAAGCTATCGGACAGCTCATCTAGTTGTTTGTAGGAAATAAATCGTTCTTGAAAGCATAGTGCTACCCTGTCTGGATGCTTTTTAACTATGTCTTTAAAAATTTCGAGAAAGTCGTTCGGTCTATTCTCAAAGCATAAAAGGTCTCGACCATCATAATGAGGTTCAATTTTTTTTCTAAAATTCATTACATTATTTTTTGTCATTAGCACCTTCCAAAAACGACTTTCTTTTATTAAACTTATTTTTAGATTATTTTAAAGCTTTATCTAAAAAGGTATGTAATTGAACAAACAGCAAAATATTAAATTAGACAAGGACCTCTCGCTTAGAAAAAGAGCAGAGACTTTTATTCCTGGTGGAATGTGGGGTCATATGAGTGTTAAAAAGCTACCCTATGGGTACCCACAGTTTTTTTCTAAAGCAAAGGACGCAAGAATATGGGATTTAGATGGGAACTGTTATATCGACTTTATGTGTGGTTATGGACCGAATCTCCTCGGTTATAGTAATGCGGAAGTCGATCACGCAGTAAATGAGCAACGAAAAAAAATAGATCTAGGGAATGGCCCATCTGCGCTAGTAGTGGATTTGGCAGAAAAAATGATAACGCTTGTTGATAGTGCAGATTGGGCTTTATTTGCAAAGAATGGTACTGATGCCACAACAACCTGTTTAACCATATCGAGAGCGGCAACTGGTAAAAAAAAGATATTGGTTGCAAGAGGATCTTATCATGGATCTGCTCCATGGTGTACACCCGTAGCAACCGGTGTTGTGGAAGAAGACACTTCAAACTTAATTTTCTTTGAATACAATGATAACGCGAGTCTTGAGGCTGCTGTTCAGGAGGCCGGTAGTGACCTAGCAGGAATAATATTGACTGCTTTCCGCCATGATGTTCGAATAGACCAGGATTTACCAAAAAAGGCTTTTTTGAAGAAAGCACGAGAGATTTGTGATAATAAAAATGCCGTTCTTATTCTAGATGATGTAAGAGCGGGTTTCAGACTGAACAAAAGTGGGAGCTGGTTTGATTATGGGGTAAAGCCTGACTTAACTGCGTTTTCAAAAGCTATTGGAAATGGATATCCTCTTTCGGCAGTTGTAGGCGTTGATAAATTAAGACAAGCAGCAAGTGAAATTTATGTAACAGGCTCTTTCTGGTGTAATGCTACCTCTATGGCTGCGAGCTTAAAGACATTATCAATAATCGAAGAAATAGACGTGGTAGGCCATATTTCCTTCTTGGGTAACAAGCTCAGAGCTGGAATAGACCAAATAGCAAATAATTTAGGAGTTGATATATCTCAATCAGGTCCCCCCCAGATGCCCTTGATTTTGTTCAAAGACGATAAGGATTTCTCGAGAGGTGAAAAATTTGTCCAATATCTACTAGGAAGGGGAATTTATTTTCATCCTTGGCATAATATGTTTCTGTCTTTGGCTCATACTGCCAAGGATGTGGATATAACACTTGATGCGGTCGAATTTGCAATGAAAAAAATATCTCTCGAGTTCAAATAGTATATTTTCAATCATGTTGTGCACTAAACGCTTACATATAATTATGTGGGGTTCGATTTTTTATTTCTAATTACTACACTTGCGTGGATCTCTAGAAATTGGCATTTGATGATCATAAGTCAAATTAGCATAACAATCATTTTCGCAATAAGTTTTAACCAGTTTCTTGGACAAACGGGATTATAAATTTAGGGCATTCAATCTTAATGGGGGTGGGAAGTTGTTTTTCAGATTTGATTTTATTACAGATAAACAGTGGTGCAATATTTATTACTCTACCAATTTTACCCCTATTTGGTGGTCTCGCAGGGTTCCTTGTGGCAGGGATAAATGGATATTTCTCCGTAAAACGATCTGGATTGATTTTCGCTATGTTGACTTTAGCGATACTTGAATTTGTTAACTCATTTAGCACCTCATTCCCAAGCGTTTTAGGCGGGATCATAGTAGATCGGACTCTCAATACTGATTTTTTCAATTTTGATTATGGTGGCAAGGTTTCAGTATGCTTTATCGTGATGGTTTGGTTACTCATAGCTGTATTTGTTTCCTACTATTTTCTACAAACTCCACTTGGCAAAATGTGCAATGCTGTGAGAGAAAATGTATCTAGAGCAGTATATATAGGTTATTCGAGCTACATGGTTAGATATCTTTCTTTTTGTTATTCCGGATTTATAGCAGGAATTGCTGTAACCTTGTTTGTAATCAACTATGAATTATTCTCCCCAGAGGTGTTCAGCCTCCGAGAGGCCTTCAACATTTTATCAGCAACTTTCATTGGGGGCATTGGCTACTTTTTAGGACCAATTATTGGTGCTTCTATTTTTTCATTATGTAGTATCTTATTAAGTAATAGCACGGAAATTTGGC
Source organism: uncultured Alphaproteobacteria bacterium (assembly GCA_902584635.1). Classification (GTDB taxonomy): domain Bacteria; phylum Pseudomonadota; class Alphaproteobacteria; order Rhodobacterales; family Rhodobacteraceae; genus CACIJG01. The sequence continues at coordinate 6,392 of CACIAQ010000028.1, read as the reverse complement.
CCCTATATCAAGGGGTTATACTAATGTTTTTTGTTCTTTACTTTCCCAGAGGTTTGGCTGGCTTTTTTATTTGTCAAAGACATTTTGTTAAATCGAGAAGTAAGCTAGAAGTTCTATGCCATTATCTTAAAATTATAGTGCCTGCGATGGTTACGGTATTATCATTTACATGGATAATTGAGTGCTTTAATACGATTTTGCATCACCAAGAAAAAACTGATTTTATTTTCAATATCAAATCCATTCAATTGGTTTATAGCAATCTCAATAGCAGTTCTCGGTATCTGCTTACTAGCGACTAACTTGAATAAAAGAAAAATTGATGCTGTATAGCCCACCTAGAATGGCTTTAAAAAGGCTTGCTTTTTATCCATTCAACAGTTTCACGCATTATTGTGGGGAAATCCCTTATCTTAATTCCAAGACTATCTCTTCGTTTAAAATCAAATTGTGTTGGTGCTACGGGATCTTCTGACATCGGTTCAGGCATTCGCATGTCCGGTATTAACTTCTGACACTCCTTATAAATGTCATTCCAATGGAAACTTTCCAAGACCCCAAAATATCGACCTGAAGCTGAAGGGTTTTCGTATGCTGCCAAAAATAGCTTCGATAAGTCTTGGAGGTGTATTAATGAAGCTGAATCATTTGGCACTTTTTGATGTCTAGGAGTTCCACCTTCTAAGACGCGTTTAATCCATAAAAAAGGATTATGTTTTAAATGCTCTGGTAATATGGCGGGCCCGTACAATCCAGTAGGTAGAAACACGGAAAGCCGCAAATTATTTTCATTACAAAATTTGAATGCGGCTCTCTCCATATATGTTTTAGCAGCTGATGTATACTTTTTTGAATTGCATTGCTCTTTTTCATCAGACCAATGATCCAGCTCGTTTTTTACTGGAACTGGGGGAGAGGGGTTTGTACTAGAAGTAGACGAACAAATTAAGATATTCTTAACGCTATTTATTTTTGCTGTCTCAAGAATATTGAGGCACCCATCCACTGTGGGCTTGATTATTTCATTAAAGCCTCTTTCATCATCAAGCTCTTTCGCAAGTGTTCCGTCAAAGCCTTTATATGTGGGTATAAGACAACAGATAATAGCCGCATCGGAATTAATGAGAGGATTATTTAGTGAAGAAATATCCGCCATATCTGCCGAAAAAAATTTGGCATTATTTCCAGAAGGAAGGCTTTTTAATCTGGTAATTCTATCTTGATTCTCGATATCTCTTAGTGTGCCATTAACATGATACCCTTTATCTAGTGCCTCTCTTAAAATGCTTGAACCAACTAAACCGCTAGCCCCAAAAATAGTTAATAACTTTTTCTCCATCAATTCACCTCATAAAATTAAAATTCGGTTTTCCTTAGTTTTTGCAAATCAGATTAATCTTTTAGAAAAATTTCAGTTACGCCAATACCTGTTGCTTGATAAGCATCATATATTTCATCAGCTCCTGAAATTTTCAGTGTCTCGGGATTGCCTTGAGATCGTGTCGGCACAATTATTTTCCCCTTGAAACCATAGCGCCTTGCTTGCTGTGTAGACCAATTTTGAGCATGAAATTCTGGTAAAGCTAAGATTATTGCTTTTAATTTTCCAAATCTTAGCTTTGACCAAAATCCTGGATCCTCCGCATCAGCAAACGTTACCCTTTTCCCAATTTTTAACTGTTCCTTAACGAGATTAGTATCAGCATCAAACCCTACCACTTTTACATTTTTAGCTGACAAATTATTAAAAATCGCACTACCTACTCTTCCCATGCCGAGCACCATTACATCAGCTCCACCACATGTGTGTGGTTGCTCGTCTGGATGATGTTGACGTCTTTCAAAGTTAACTAAATACTTTTCAATTATCACAAAAATCTCATGTACCGAGTTATTCAAGATAGCACCTAAAGCAAAGCTAAGGCATATAGTGCACGTAAGAATAGAGAACGTCTCTGAATTTAACAGCCCACTTTGTTCCCATGACGATATAAGTATTAATGAAAACTCTGAGTAAGTTGCTAATGAAATGACTATTAAAAAAGCGGTATAGGCTCTTAGCTTAAAGACCAATAGAAGGCCAAATAAAATAATTGACTTAATAAAAATAAGGATCGTTATTAAAATTGCGCTTTGAATAATTTGCAAATTTAGATCTACGCTCATTCCTAGTGAGAAGAAAAATGCTACTAATAATATCTCTCTTATTGTCCATATTCTTTCTCCTAGCTGTTTTGCAGACTTATAGTTTGCCATTAACATACCTAGAGTGAGGGCACCTATTTCTCCTGATAATCCGGCGAATTTAAAAAGAGCAGAGCCTAATAACAAAGCCAACAAGATTGTAGCAATCAGCTCCAGTTCTTCACTTGGGTTAAATTTCTCTAATAATATTTTTAGTATTGGAATTAATAAGGGTAATCCAAGAAGGTAGAGTGTCGAAGGTGTCCAGGATGTGTCGTTTGTAAGTAAGAGTACTATAAGAGCTAAGATGTCTTGAAAAATTAACAATGATATAGCTAGTCTGCCGTGAAAGGTTGTTAGTTCATTTCGATTTTCGAGAGCCTTTGAAGCTATTATTGTGCTAGAGAATGTAAAAGCTAAACAAATTAACACTTTGATTTCTAGGCTTCCACCAAGATTAAGAAGAAGAAGAAAAATAAAAAAAACGGCAGTAGAATGTATTAAGAATACCAAAAATAGTGAGGTATTTAGTAGTGATGAGGGTTTTATTTTCAAACCTATTGAAAATAAAAGAAGCTCCACGCCAATCTCTGATGGTATTTCTAATAATGATTTTCCGCTTCCATCATAAAGTGAGAATAAGTAACCCGATAGGATAAACCCTACTATTGTGGGGATAAATACTAGCCTGCACAAATAGCCAGCAAAAAGTGCACCCGCCATCCATAACAGTATTGTTTCCAAATTCTATCCCTCATTTAATTTATTTAAGATTAGTTTTAAAACACACTCCGTCAAATTAGTTTCCTTCATACTGACTTAAACGCTTTCTTTCTATTGTGGTTTTTCGTCTTTGTAGCTTTTATGCTTCAGGAAGCCCGAAGCCAAGAATACACCAATGGCAACCAAAAAAATTCCAATCATCTTAATTCCAGGTACAGTCTCGTTTAAAAACACAATCCCTCCCAGCATTGCAAGTATTGGTGTTAGTGCACCGAAGGCGCCCATCTCAGATGCTCCTATTAATCGAACCCCGTAGTTGAAAAGAATGGTAGCTAAAATACCAATTATTAAACTTTGAATGACTATAGTTATGCCTATTTCCAATGCAGATACATTGTTGAAGTTTACTCTTCCTGTAAGGAGTAGTATAGGGGTTATAAATAGAGTACCCCAAAACAAACCTATTAAAAGACCGTGAAGAGGAGTAAGCTCACTTTGCCGAAAAATAACTGAATAGACAGCAAATAAACCAGACCCAATAAGAAAAAGTATATGGCCCCTCCAAACTCCTTCGTTAGAATTGAATAAAATTTGCCATAAGCCAACCAATAGTGCCCCAATAAGTATAACAAACAATCCAGCTTTACGTATTTGGTCTAACTTTTCACCTAAAATCAAAAAAGCAGCTAGTGCGGTCCAGAAAGGTAGCATACCGGGAGCAAGCACTCCACCGTCGGATGCTGGTGCAAACGATAGTCCGCTTGAAACAATGTATGGGAAAATAGCACTAGCACCAATCATCAACATTCCAGCTTTTAACCAAGACAGACCTCTGGGGATCAGATCATATTTGATCATAATAGGCGCCATGATCAAAGTACTCGGTACTAGTCTTAAAAATAAAACCTCCTCGACCGTAAAGTTAGTGCTTACAGAAAATCTAGTAGCAACTATGAAAACAGCCCAGATAGAAACTGTCATTAAAGCAACAATAACTCCTAAAAATCTACGATCTAAACTAAGCATGAGTTATTTCTATATATATTAAACGAACTTTCTAGTTTTATTTTAAAAATTAGTTGTACTCTTATGATTAAAGGCTCCATACTCTGATGCGTTTGAGGATTAGAAAGGTGTTAAATGAATATAGACGGGACATGTCTATGTGGGCAAATTCAGTTTGAAATGATTGTCGACCCTTAGACAATAACAATCTGTCACTGCACGGATTGTCAAATAAATTCTTGCACTGCATTTGGTTATGTCGTTGGTGCTATGAATGACAGCTTAAATCTTTTAAAAGGAGAATTGAGCTTTTATATTAAATTAGCAGATAGTGGTGCAAAACTTGAGTTGGCATTTTGTGGAATGTGTGGAACAAGAAATTATGCTAAACCTGAAAATGGAAAATCTGGTTTTTTTGGGTTGAGAGTCGGGACGATTAGACAAAGAAAGAGCCTCCTGCCCAAAAGGCAAGTATGGAAAAATTTTTTTTGGATTGGGTGCAATGTATCGAAACGGATCAGTCATTTGAGACACAGCAAAAAACACTAAAATAAATTTAATTGAGAATACATAGGTTGAACTATGAAAAAAGGCTATCTGATTGGACAAATAACAATTACAAATCCAAAAAAATATCAACAATACGCTTCCGAAACAGAAAACATAATAAAAAGTTTTGGGGGTAGTTACCTAATAAGAGGTGGCGATCAAATTATTGCTGAAGGAACCCCGCAGGGTAATCGTGATTTAGTAGTTGAATTTGATACTTTAGAAAAAGCAAAGCAATTCTATGAGTCAGAAGAGTATGCAAAAATAATTGATATTCGCAAAGAAAACTCAACAGGATATATTCTTATAGTAGAGGGGTATTAGTTTTAAATATATTGCTAAATTTTTTTAAATAGTTCATTAGTTGGACTGTTTTCACTTTGTAGCAATAATTATGACCACTTCAACAAAAAAAGGAATAACCACTCTGATTATAGCAACATTCTTTCTTGCATTGATGGATGGTATGTCGCGGTATATGGCCGAACTTTATGATGTATTAAACATCAATATGTTCCGATTTTGGGTAATTGGAAGTTTTGTGATTTTAGTAAGCTTAAGAGGCCGGGGTGTACTACGCTCAATTTTAAACACAAAGCAACCAGTTGCCCAGATCTTTAGAGGCCTTTTATTTATTTCGTCTTTATTAATGGCTATCTACTCATATACTCAAGTCGGATTAGTAGTTACACATGCACTAATGGCGGTTTTTCCTCTCCTAACAGTGCTGTTGTCTTGGCTGTTTTTAGAAGAGGAAATTACAAGAATTAAAATAGTAGCAGTTGGGGTAGGATTTTTAGGTGTAACTATTATTATCAATCCAATAAATCTTGAATTCTCTTTAGTATCTGCCTTACCTTTGATCTCTGCAGTTACCTTCGCAATTTATGCAGTGCTTACAAGAAAGGTAGCTTCTTCAGATAATACTGAAACCAGTTTTTTTTGGGTATCGCTAGTTTCCGCAATTGCAATCACAATACCCAGCCCTCTATTTTATAAGCCGATACAATTATCTGATTTACACTTTCTAATTTTGTTGTGTACGTTTAGCCTAGTAGGCCACTTTTTGCTTACCAACGCCTATCGCCATGCTGAGGCTAGTGTATTGCAACCATTTTCATATTTTCATCTTTTCTTTGCATCTATAATAGGAATTATATTTTTCCAGGACCCTTTAACGATTTCAACCATTGCTGGGGGTGGTCTAATTGTTTTTGGTGGGATTTTGATTTCTAGAAAAAGTAAAATGTAAATCAGGAAATATCTTCAAGGGATTTAGTTTGTTTTATTTTGATGTATCTTGAGAAAATGGAATGTAATTTAATGCTGGAAAAAAAATACAAAAAAATAAAATTATGAAAATTGTTATGTTGAACCATAAGATATAGAACTACCCTTCAATACAGCCTACCGTTCATCTCATATGAAAGAGATGGGTGGTAGGTTTCGAACCTAAGGTGCGCTGGATCAAAACATTTTGATATTGTTATGAGGAGTTATAAGGATTCTCATAACCCTTTAAAATAGTTCATATCCTTCTCAAGCTTCTTATTTGTTATCAGGAAAAATGCACAAAAACTGTTGTCAAAAAATTAATTCAAAGGGAACGAGTGGGTTCATTTTTTTTTAACTATGTAATTATTGATGTTTGCAATGCTTCGATGTAGTGAGTTCTCCATATACTAATATTAAATGATTGTAATTGATCAAAAGCACTAAGCCATCTCCTCAAGCGTTCCTTTTTAGGCATTTTAAGGGCATGATGCAATGCATCTGCTACTCCCTCTGGATCATGAGGGTTCACAATCAATGCATCGGGAAATTCCTCTGCTGCGCCTGCAAATCTTGACAAAATTAGCACCCCTGGATCGCTCATGCGTTGAGACGCTATATATTCCTTTGCCACCAAATTCATTCCGTCTCTCAGCGGT
>CACIAQ010000027.1 GCA_902584635.1 uncultured Alphaproteobacteria bacterium | reverse complement strand
TGCTGGAACAAAAGGCTATTTAGATAAAATAGCAGTTAGCGAGGTCACAAGCTTTGAGAAAAACTTGGTAAACTATCTAAGATCAGAGGCAAAAGCTACAGTAGAAGAACTGACAAGAAATGACCAAAAGATTGAAGGTGAAATGGAGAATAAAATCAAATCGCTTTTAGATAAGTTTTTGAATACACAGATTTAATTGATTATAATAAAATGCCCAGCCTTAAAGACTTAAAGATTAGAATAGATAGTGTAAAGAGCACTAGAAAAATTACTAAAGCTATGCAGATGGTTGCTGCTGCAAAACTTAGAAAGGCTCAAGAGGCAGCTGAGAGGGGTAGACCATACGCTGAAAAAATGAGGGTTATAGTTTCTAATCTCGCGTCTAGTGTCAAAAATGTAACTGGAGAAAATAATTTTTTAGGAGATGGTATCGATAGTAAAAAATTTCTACTTATAGTAGCAACAGCTGAAAGAGGTCTGTGTGGAGGATTTAATTCTTCAATTGTCAAGCTAGCTAAATCAAGAATAGCAGAGCTTACAAGTCAAAATAAAGAAATAAAGATACTGACAATAGGAAAAAAAGGAAGAGAACAACTTAACAGAGAGTTTGAGAGTTTGTTTGTTGATCATTTTGACCTTAGCGACGAAAAAACTATTACAATAGAGACCGCGAGAAAGATATCAAAAAATCTTATTTCGAGGTTTGAAAAGGGTGAATATCAAGTTGCAGAGATTTTTTATAATAAGTTTGCTTCAGTTATATCCCAAATACCTAGTTCATATAAATTGTTACCCGTATCATTTAATGAAGAAGAAGCTGGTGCAGATAGCATCAGTTTTAATTTTGAGCCTGACGAAGACGAAATATTAAAAGAAATAATACCAAAGAGCATAGCAACATCAATATACTCGGTTCTACAAGAAAATGCTGCCTCTGAACAGGGATCAAGAATGGCAGCTATGGATAATGCAACTCGAAATGCTGGTGAGATGATCGACAAGTTAACAATAGATTTTAATCGATCGAGACAAGCGGCTATTACAAACGAATTAATTGAAATCATTTCTGGTGCTGAAGCACTTTAAATTAAAAACAGGAGTTGAAGATGTCAAAGGAATTGGGAGTTATAACTCAAGTAATTGGAGCCGTAGTAGACGTTAAGTTTGATAGTCATTTACCCGCAATTTTAAATGCTCTCGAAACAGATAATAATGGATCAAGGCTGATTTTGGAGGTCGCCCAGCACTTGGGTGAAAATTCAGTTAGAACAATAGCTATGGATAGTACCGAGGGTCTTGTCAGGGGAACTGAAGTATCTGACACGGGTAGGCCAATAAGTGTACCAGTGGGGAATGCAACGCTGGGAAGAATATTAAATGTTGTTGGTGACCCAGTAGACGAGAAGGGTAAAGTAAGTCAGAAAGAAACAAGACCAATACACCAGGATGCCCCAGAGTTTTCTGCTCAGGCAACCGAAACGGAGATTTTGGTTACAGGGATAAAAGTTATAGACCTGTTATGCCCCTACTCAAAGGGTGGTAAAATAGGATTGTTTGGAGGAGCCGGTGTTGGAAAAACTGTTTTGATTATGGAACTAATCAATAACATAGCAAAAGTACATTCAGGTTTTTCGGTTTTTGCTGGTGTTGGAGAAAGGACTAGGGAAGGCAATGACTTATATCATGAAATGATCGAGTCTGGAGTTATAAACCCAGAAAAGCTTGAAGAATCGAAAGTTGCCCTTGTTTATGGGCAAATGAATGAGCCGCCAGGGGCTAGAGCAAGAGTTGGATTAACAGGTCTTACGCTAGCTGAGCAATTTCGTGATCAATCAGGAACGGACGTATTATTTTTTGTAGACAACATCTTCCGTTTCACTCAGGCAGGTTCAGAAGTCTCTGCTCTTCTAGGGCGAATTCCGTCAGCCGTGGGTTATCAGCCTACATTGGCAACTGATATGGGCGCGTTACAGGAAAGGATCACATCGACTAAATCGGGATCTATTACTTCAGTACAAGCAATTTATGTTCCAGCTGACGACCTCACAGATCCTGCTCCAGCAACATCTTTTTCACATTTAGATGCCACTACAGTTTTAAGTAGAGCCATATCTGAAATTGGGATATACCCAGCGGTTGACCCGCTTGATTCGACAAGTAGGATATTAGACCCGCAGATTGTTGGAGAAGAGCACTATAATGTTGCGAGGGATGTTCAAGGAATTCTTCAAAGGTACAAATCCTTACAAGATATTATAGCAATATTGGGTATGGATGAATTGTCGGAAGACGATAAACTTACTGTTGCTAGGGCAAGAAAAATACAAAGATTTTTGTCTCAGCCATTTGATGTTGCAAAGGTGTTCACTGGTTCCGATGGTAAGCAAGTTCCCTTAGATGTTACTATTGACAGTTTTAAGAGAGTTGTTGCTGGAGAATTCGATCACCTACCAGAGTCAGCATTTTATATGGTTGGAGGGATCGATGAAGTTGTAGAGAAGGCAGAGAGAACAGCTGCTGAGGTAGCATAAATCTTTCAAGGTATAAAATCATGACAGACAAATTTGAGCTCTCAGTTATTTCGGCAGAAAGCAAAGTTTTCGAAGGCGAGGTTGAAAGTGTTTTAGTGCCTGGGATGGTCGGTGACTTCTTGGTTCTCTCTAATCATGCACCCTGTATTAGTAGTATTCGTCCTGGTTTTTTAGAATTTTCTGAAGGATCTAGTAGTAAACAGAGATATTTTGTTTCAGGTGGTATCATAGAGGTTATTAATAACACTGTATCATTACTAGTCGACTTAGCAATAATAGGCGATAAGGTTGTTAAAGAAGATATATATACCTTGATATCTGAAATTGATGAAAAATTAGCTATTCCTGATATTACAAGTAAAGATGATTTGGGATTAAGGAAAAACGACCTTGAAGAGGCATTAAAACAGGTCTAACTTTTTAATTCCCTTGAAGAAAATGAGAATTATCCTTTTTAAAGATATACGAATTGTACTCATTTTTAGTGTCGTATTATTAGATATCATAGGCATTGGAATCATATTTCCTATAATACCAGATTTATTGAACGATATTGGTATACCTCAAAATGCTAGCGCTGCTTTTTGGGGGGGGCTTTTATCTTCCTCATATGCTTTTATGCAGTTCATATTTTCGCCGATGCTTGGTGCATTATCAGATATTTTTGGCAGACGTCCCGTATTACTTATAGCATCTTTATTATTAGCACTCGATTATTTGGTCATGGGATTTGCTGAAACTATTTTTATTCTGTTCATCGGAAGAATCATCGGAGGACTAGCGGGAGGAACTATATCCACAGCCACTGCCTACCTGGCAGATATTTCAGAGGCAAAAGATAAGAAAAAGAATTTTGCCGTTATAGGAGCGGCTTTTGGCTTGGGATTTATAATGGGACCGGTTATAGGAGGTTTGATAGGTGAAATCAATGTGAGAGCACCGTTTTTTTTATCAGCATTTTTATCTTTTTTAAACTTTTTTCTATGTCTATTACTACTCCCAGAAACTCTTAAGTTAAGTGCTAAAAATAATTTCCAAATTAAGAAACTAAATCCATTTTTTAATATGTCTTTCGTATTCAAGGTACGCCTCTTTAAAGGTTTGTTTTTTTGCTTCTTTATTATAGCCTTTGCGAATACAGTCTACCCAGCGATATGGAGTTTTTGGGGTAGAGAAGTCTTTGGATGGTCTTCAGGAATGATCGGATTTACTTTAGCATGTTACGGTTTCCTCTTGTTTATTGTTCAAGCATTTGTAATTCGATTGAAATTTTTCGATAACCTCCCAACAAAAAAATTAACAGTTTTTTCTTTATCATGTGGAATTATAGCTTTATTTTCTTTTGGTCTTGTCCGGGTAGAGATACTAGTTTTTTTCATAATACCAATTGCAGCGTTATCTGAAATGGTTAACCCAACATTAAAAGCATTTATGTCAAATAAAATATCTGAGAAAGAACAAGGTCTACTGCAAGGAATTTTAAATAGTATTGTGGGGCTAACTTCTGTAATTGGTCCGATGTCAATGAGCTACATCTTTAGCCTAGGAGCTTCTCAAAGTTCAATTTTTTATAAACCAGGAGCACCGTTTCTGTTCGCTGGATTTTTATTCCTAACTTCTCTTATATTTATAAGGAGATTTCTATCATGAATGTTTTATTTAGTTTGAATAAAGACCTTCATAGATAGGTTTAAGAGACTCCTCGCTGAATAAGGAGGAAACAGAGCTTTCATTAGATATATTCAACATCGCATGGGCCAAAAGAGGTGCTGCGGTGATTATGCGAATTTTAGGGCATTTCGTTACAACTTCAGTTGGTTCAATGGTGTCTGTTATGACCATCGAACTAAGGTTGGATTTTGAAATTCTCTCTATTGCCTCTCCGGAGAGAACTCCGTGAGTTATATACGCATGAACTTCTTGAGCGCCCTTTTCTAGGAGAAGTTCTGCAGACTTAATTAAAGTACCGGCCGTATCACAAATATCATCAACTAGAATGCAGGTTTTATTTGAGACTTCCCCGATAATGGTCATAGAGTTAATTTCTCCCGGAGCACTTCTTCTTTTATCTACTACCGCTAAATCGACTTCTATTTTCTCGGCAAGCTCTCTTGCTCGTGATACCCCACCAACGTCAGGTGAAACTATCGTAATATTTTTATTTTTTGCAAAGTTATGTCTTATATCAATGGCAAATATTGGTGACGCATATAGATTATCCACCGGAATATCAAAGAAACCTTGAATTTGAGCGGCATGTAAGTCTAATGTAAGCACCCTATTGATACCTGCTTGTGCTAGCAAATTGGCAACTAATTTCGCGCTGATAGGGGTTCTGGCTTTAGTTCTTCTATCCTGTCTAGCGTATCCAAAATATGGAATTATTGCTGTAACTCTACTCGCACTGGACCTCTTCAGTGCGTCAGAAATTATAAGTAGTTCCATAAGATTGTCATTCGCCGGATTAGAAGTTGACTGGACTATGAACATATCTTCACCACGAACATTTTCGAAAACCTCTACAAAAACTTCTTGGTCACTAAACCTTTCTACTCGAGCCTTAACCGGTTTTACTTTTGTCCCGAACAACAATCCAATTCTCTTACAAATACTCTTTCCCAGTGAAATATTTGAGTTTCCAGATATGATTTTTAGTTTTCCGTTCGAGATCATTATTTACCACTTTTTTATAGAAACAATCCTATACTTTTTTTATTTTTATTAAAGAAAAAGGATGCTTTTTTTCTTATTTTTTAAAAAATTTTTAAACTCCAGTTATCATTAACCTCCACTAATTTCCGCCTCAATATGATCTTGAAAATTTTCTGGACTGACGGAAGTCTCCGAAACACAGTATTCTTTGATTGATTGATTTACTTTATGCACACTCTCTTTGTCATTAGTTATTAAATGGTGCCAATGAGGCAGAGCTTTACCTTCCTCTAACAATTTATAACTGCAACTCGAAGGGAGAAATTTCAAATTTTTGCTCAAATTTTCTTTAGTTAGTTTTAAGCAATTTTTAACTTTTTTCTCTCTGTTGATGTAATTACTACATCTACAACTATCCAGTCGAAGCTTCGAGCATGATATGTTGGTCATATAAGTTTTTTTCTTGTAAAGTATCTTTAAAAGACAGCACTTAGCGCACCCATCACACAAAGCTTCCCATTCCTCTATATTTAACTGCTCAAGACTATACTTTTTCCAAAAAGATTTTCTCACTTTAGCCATTATCTTAAAAGACTTTCAATTTTTTTACAATCAGCCTTCATTTGTGAAATTAACTCTTTTTCAGTGCTAAACTTTAATTCAGGCCTAATAAAGTTAACCAGAGAAATAGATACATTTTCTCCATACAGGTTTTCATTAAAATCGAATATGAAAACCTCAATATTAGGCTCATAGTCTCCATAAGTTGGTCTGGATCCTATTGATGCCGCACCCTTAAAAGTTCTTTCTTTATCTTGGGATAAAATTTTAATAAGTACTGCATAGACACCATGTTTGGGAACAATCGTGTTTCTTAACGCAATATTTATCGTTGGAAATCCGAGATCTCTGCCTCTTTGAAAACCCTTCTCTACCTCCCCCTCAATTTCATAAAAACGAGAAAGCATTTCAGTAACTTCAATAACGGAACCTTCAGTCAGTTTTTTCCTTAATTCACTTGAAGATACAGTTTTTCCGTCCATCAAAAATGTACTGGCGATATGCAAATTTAACTTTTTCTGTTCCTGATACCTCTTCAATAAATCTACTGAGCCCTCTCTGTTTTTTCCAAACCTGAAATCTGGGCCGACCACAATGTTTTTAACATGAAGTTTTTCTAGAAGTACTGTTTCTATAAAACCTTCCGGAGATAAATTCGCAAGTGAATGATCGAAAGGTAGTTCAAAGAGAGCATCGACACCGAAGGAGTTCAAAAATCTTTCACGCGTTTCTGATTTCATTAGTCTAAAAGTAGGTTGATTTTTTTGGAAATATTGTCTGGGGTGAGGTTCAAATGTGACAACGCCTAAAGAGGACTTTTTACTTGTTCTCCTTGCAATCTCAATAACAGACTGATGCCCTAAATGCATCCCATCAAAGTTACCTATAGCAACAGAGTAGCCCATATCCGTTTTTAGAATGTTTTCTATGCGTTTATAAACCAACATGCTATTTCCTAATCAAACTTTCTACTGGGAGCTAAGACAAGCGCCTCTCCTGCTAATACTACTTTTTCATTCACTTTACACCTACAATCTAATGTAACCCGCCGATTTGAGTATATTATATTAGTGACCTTTACTGAGGTTGTGACTAATTGACTAGGGAGAACGGGTCTCATGAATTTTAGCGTTTGACTTAAGTAGACCGTTCCATGTCCAGGTAACTGTTCTGCGATTACTGCTGAAATTAAGCTTGCGGTAAGCATACCATGAACAATTCGTCTGCCAAAAATAGTTTGTTGTGCATATTCGCTATCTAAGTGGACGGGGTTTTGATCACCAGAGACTTTAGAAAATAGTATAATATCATTCTGTGTAATTTTGCGCTCAAGCGTCCTGCTCATGCCTATTTCCAGGTCTTCTACACATATTGTTCCCTTTACTATATTTTTCGTCATAATTTTTTGTGGAGAAGCTTAAGTAAGACTAAAAACGTAGTTATTATTGTTCATTCAAAAAATTTGATAGCGTAGTCTACATGCACTTCATTATTTTCTATTGTTTGATTTAGTTTTCTTTTGTCAATGATCGTGTTATTGCCTTTCTTAATTAAATGCATTTTTTTCAACAAGCCTCCAACAACTAGAAGCGAATCAAGTTTCTCATTGTTTGCTCCCCTAATGTCTGTGTTAAGTCCATCTCCTATGCACAGAATTGATTCTGCCTTGTGCTCATTAACTTTGTTCAAAAAAGAATATACATTTTGGTAGATATCACTATGTGGTTTACCAAAATATATTACTTTGCCTCCCATTTTTTCGTAAATTGATGCGATTGCGCCCGCACACACTTCTCTTATTTCACCAACATCCACCACCAAATCAGGGTTTGCACACAAAAAAGTCAATTGCTTGTCTATTCCAATCCTAAGTATATTTTCATAATCTGAGAGCTGGTCTCTTGAAGGATCAAATGGCTCAGTACAAACGATTAAATCTGCTTTTGTAATATTTTCTATCTCTACTAATATTTTCTTTTCATAGATCATATTCTTGTAAATACTATGATGTCTTTTCCCTCCAATATGGAAAACACTTAACTTATTTTCACAAATTTCACCAATATAATTAGACGTAAGCTCTCCTGATGTTAAGAGCATGTCATAGTGGGCTTTTTTGATGCCGAGGTTTTCTATCTGATGCTCAACGTTAGCAACTGGTCTGGGGGCATTTGTTACCAAAACAACTTTTCCATTTGACGCCTTGAAATCCTCGATAGCTTTAATAGCTTTAGGAAAGCTTATTACACCATTATGCAAACAGCCCCATAAGTCGCAAATTACCGCAGTATATTTTTCCGATATCTCCGAGAATGTTTCTATTATATCTGTCAAATGATCTGAAAACCCAAATTAATTTCCACTTTTATCTCTTGAGTTGATAAAATATTAAAATAAAAAATGCAAGAACCCCAGTTGTATAAAATTTTTAAAAAAAAATTATAAAAAAAGTGACTAGAGATATTGACAACCACGAAATCTTGCATAAATAAAAGCGCTAGGTGGGGAGGTCTCTTTACTAGGGACTGTAACCTTTGATTTATTTTTTATATGAGGAGATTCTTAATGGCTTTTAAACCTTTGCACGACCGTGTTGTGGTTCGTAGAGTTGACAGCGAAGATAAAACATCTGGTGGACTAATAATACCCGACTCTGCACAAGAGAAACCTGCAGAAGGCGAAGTTGTATCCGTTGGAGCTGGCGCGAGAGATGATGCGGGTAAATTGATTCCAATGGAATTAAAATCAGGCGATAAAATTTTGTTTGGTAAATGGTCTGGCACTGAAGTAAAAATAGATGGTGAGGAGTTACTCATCATGAAAGAAAGTGATATATTAGGTTTAATTTCCTAAGAATTTTTAACAACATAAATTGAGGAGCCAAAAAATGGCAGCAAAAGAAGTAAAATTTGAAATAGACGCACGTACAAGAATGTTAAAAGGCGTAGACATACTCGCCAATGCAGTGAAAGTAACACTAGGACCAAAGGGAAGAAATGTAGTTTTAGATAAGTCTTTTGGTGCTCCTAGAATTACAAAAGATGGTGTTACCGTTGCAAAGGAAATTGAGCTTGAAGATAAATTCGAAAACATGGGAGCTCAAATGGTTAAGGAAGTAGCGTCTAAAACCAACGATACTGCAGGTGACGGAACAACAACTGCAACCATATTATCTCAGGCCATTGTGAGGGAGGGTCTTAAATCAGTAGCGGCCGGTATGAATCCAATGGACCTCAAAAGAGGTATAGATGCAGCTGTAACTAAAGTGGTTGAAGAAATAAAAGGCATGTCAAGACCAGTAAAAGACTCGGCTGAGGTTGCTCAAGTAGGAACTATTTCAGCTAATGGTGAGGTGGAGATAGGGAAACAGATAGCAGATGCAATGCAGAAAGTGGGGAATGAAGGCGTAATTACTGTTGAAGAAAACAAAGGTCTCGAAACAGAAACAGACGTAGTTGAGGGAATGCAGTTCGATAGAGGCTACCTCTCTCCTTACTTTATAACAAATGCGGATAAGATGATAACAGAACTAGAAGATTGCTTAGTTCTGTTGCATGAGAAAAAGCTATCTTCCCTTCAACCAATGGTACCACTCCTTGAGACTGTTATTCAGTCAGGAAAGCCATTGCTAATCATTGCCGAAGATGTTGAGGGCGAAGCTTTAGCGACACTAGTTGTAAATAAACTTAGAGGTGGTTTGAAGATTGCTGCGGTTAAAGCCCCTGGATTTGGAGATAGAAGGAAAGCCATGCTTCAAGATATTGCAATTCTAACTGGTGGTCAGTTGATATCAGAAGACTTAGGTATGAAGTTAGAAAATGTGACCATGGATATGCTCGGTACAGCGAAAAAAATATCGATCAACAAAGACGATACAACTATTGTTGATGGTGCAGGTGATAAATCTGAGATCGAAGCAAGAGTAGCCCAAATCAAAGCACAGATAGAAGAGACTACATCCGATTACGACAAAGAGAAGCTTCAAGAACGATTGGCAAAGCTGGCTGGTGGTGTCGCTGTTATTAGAGTAGGAGGTGCAACCGAGGTTGAAGTGAAAGAGAGAAAGGATAGAGTTGATGACGCTCTTAATGCAACTAGAGCGGCCGTACAAGAAGGTGTAATTGTAGGTGGAGGTACCGCATTGGTTCAGGCTGCAAAGAAGCTTGATAAGGTGAAAACCGAGAATCCTGACCAGGAAGCTGGCGTAAAGATAGTCGCTAGAGCCTTAGAAGCGCCACTAAGACAAATTGCTGAAAATGCGGGAGTGGATGGTTCAGTTGTTGCTGGAAAAATACGAGAATCTTCTGATATGTCTCATGGGTTCAATGCCCAAACTGAAGAGTACGGCGATATGTTCAATTTTGGTGTGATAGATCCGGCAAAGGTTGTGCGTACTGCACTGGA
Organism: uncultured Alphaproteobacteria bacterium; assembly: GCA_902584635.1. Classification (GTDB taxonomy): domain Bacteria; phylum Pseudomonadota; class Alphaproteobacteria; order Rhodobacterales; family Rhodobacteraceae; genus CACIJG01. The sequence continues at coordinate 15,629 of CACIAQ010000027.1, read as the reverse complement.
AGATGCTTCATCAGTTGCAGGACTTCTAATAACAACGGAAGCAATGGTTGCTGATAAGCCTGAACCTAAATCCGCAGCTCCAGCAATGCCCGACATGGGCGGCATGGGCGGCATGGGCGGCATGGGCGGCATGATGTAGCTCTGAGTATTGAATTTTTAGAGAAGGGGAGGTCAGCTCCCCTTCTTTTTTATTACGTTAACATGGCCCATTTTTCTTCCTGGACGGGCATCTTTCTTTCCGTAAATATATACTTTCGCTAATTCATTTTTCATAAGATCGCTAGTTACTTTTCCAATTAAGTTGCACATAATAACGTTGGAATGTCTCTCGGTAGATAGTAGGGGTAATTCCATGATTGCCCTAATATGTTGTTGGAACTGGCTGGAATAGCTACCATCCATGGTCCAATGTCCTGAATTGTGTACCCTTGGTGCGATTTCATTAACAAGAAGCTCTTTCCCTTTTAAAAAAAATTCCACTCCCATAACACCAATGTAATCGAGATCAACCACTATTTTTTTTGCAATCTCAGTAGCATCATTTTTTAGCTTTTCACTCATTGAAGAGGGTAAAGTCGTTTTTACAAGAATTCCATGTTCATGCACATTTTCTCCAGGTTCAAAAGCCTTTGTGTTGCCCTCTTTATCTCTTACAATTATTACCGATAATTCCTTATCAAAACTAATTACTTCCTCGGCTATGGATGGAAAAAGTTCATTATTAAGAAAAAGTTCATTAACATCATTTTGTGTTTTGATTAAAACTTGTCCCTTCCCATCGTAACCTAGTCTACGTGTCTTTATAAGAATGGGTTTCTTTATTTTAATAAAATGTTTTTCAATATCAGAAACTTCATCAATCTTATAAAATTGTGTGGTTTTAATCCCTAAAGAATTTAGATAACTTTTTTCAGTATAGCGATCCTGAGAGATTTTAAGGGCTTTTACTGAAGGTCTTATGTCCACGATATTCCCTAATTCTTCTAGCGCTTTTGTGTCTATGTTTTCAAATTCATAGGTTAGTACATCTATATTTTTTGCAAAAGCGACAAGCTTTGCATTATCATTATAGTTACCCAATACCGTTTTGTTAGCCACTTGTGCTGCAGGACAATCTCTATCGGGACAGTAAATATTTATTTTAAAGCCTAATTCAGCTGCGGCTGAGGCAAGCATTCTAGCTAATTGCCCCCCACCAATAATTCCGATAGTTCTATTCGGGCGCATCTTTTACTCGGTTTGTTGTATTAGCTCGCCAGTCTTGAATTTTCTGGCTTATGAACCTATCTGAAACTGCTAAAACCTGTAGGGCAAAGATGGCAGCATTGAAAGCACCTGGTGAACCAATTGCCATGGTAGCAACTGGGTAACCTTTTGGCATCTGTACTATTGAATAAAGACTGTCTATTCCTTTAAGATCGGTTGAGCTTATGGGTACTCCAATTATAGGTATATCAGTTTTTGATGCAATCATTCCCGGCAAGTGGGCTGCTCCTCCAGCACCAGCAATTACAACTCTAATATTTCGTTTCTTTAGTGAATTTGCGTATTCGTACAATCTGTCTGGAGTTCTATGAGCAGATACAATTTTTTTTTCAAAATAGACATCAAGCTTTTCCAACAAATCGCATGCCACCTTCATGGTCGGCCAATCTGATTGACTTCCCATTACTACGGATACATGGATGCTTTTTTCAATTTCCATTATTGATTTCGCTTAGATATTTCTCAGCATCTAAAGCGGCCATACATCCCATTGCAGCCGAGGTTACTGCTTGCCTGTACACATTATCAACTAAATCTCCAGCAGCAAAAACACCAGGAATAGAAGTTTTTGTGGTTCCTGGCAAAGTAGACACATAGCCACTATCAAAAGTTTTGAGTTGATCTTTAATAAGAGCTGATGCAGGAGAGTGCCCTATTGCTACGAACACCCCTGAACAATTGATTTCGGATAATTCATTGCTTAAAGTATCTTTTATCTGGATCCCAGTTACTCCTAAAGGATTATCTTCTCCCAACACGTCTTTTACTTGCTTATTCCAAATGATTTCTATTTTTTGATTCTCAAAGAGGCGTTTTTGTAAGATTTTTTCGGCCCGTAACTCATCTCTTCTATGGATCAAATAAACTTTAGAAGCAAACTTTGTGAGGAAAATTGCTTCTTCAACAGCCATATTTCCCCCACCTATTACCACAACTATTTTGTCTTTATAGAAAAAACCATCACACGTAGCACATGCCGAAACTCCAAAACCTTTATATTTTTCTTCATTATCTAACCCTAGCCAATTTGCTTGTGCTCCTGTCGCTAGAATTACAGACTCTGTCAAATATTGTCTACCACTATCTGTTTCAACAAAGAATGGTCGTTCTGTAAGATTTACTTTTGAAACATGTTCCGAAATTATTTCACATCCCAGATTTCGCGCATGATCTTCCATGTTTTTCATTAAATCTGGTCCAAGTATTTCTTTCTCTCCTGGCCAATTCTCAACCTCAGTAGTTATCGTCAGCTGTCCACCAGGCTGGATTCCCTGAAAAAGAATTGGTGATAACATAGCACGTGAAGCATAAACAGCTGCTGTATACCCTGCTGGACCAGAACCAATTATTAAGAGTTTTGTTTTTGTTGGAGACATATTATCCTCGATGCTTTTTGTTAGGTTACAAACTAATTATTGAAGCCATTCGACCAAAGTCTTTTTCGGACTTATGATAAGCCCTCCTATTGGAAAAAAATAATTCAGAGTTTTCGTATGTACACAAGCCGAGATTATTTATATCATATACTCCAAAAAGATTAAATCTACTTTCAATAAATAAAGTCAGATTAAAGAAATAATTACCATCCTTTTTGATAAAAAAGTGTTCGAAATATGGATCAGTCTTTATAAAGGTTTCAACAAAGTCTGATTTTACTTCATAGCATTTACTAGAAATTGTTGGACCAATTGCAACTGAAATTTTCTTTATATCAACGCCTAGACCTTTAAGAGAACTTAAGGCATTTTCACAGACTCCTGTAAGAGCTCCTTTCCAACCTGCGTGAATAGCTAATATGAACCCGCTCTCACTCTCATAAGCCAAAATAGGAGAGCAATCAGCAGTTAGTATTCCGATTCCAATACCTTTTTGATTTGTTATGATTGCATCAACTGGCTTATGACTTACTTTGTCAAAGTCAGTTTTTTTATCAATAAATACTACATTGTTTGTATGCTGTTGATTTGGAAAGAAAACTTTTTGACTTGAAATTTCAAGCTCATCCATGACTAATGCCCTATTCGCGTAAATATTGGCTATGCTATCGGATGTTTTTTCTGACAAGTTTAAACTTGAGTAAATGCCAGTGGATACTCCACCTGATCTAGCAAAAAAACCATGCTTAACATTTTTCAAGTTTTTACTTTCGAACATATTAATCATATGAGTTCAGGCCTTCTAAATGTCTTCTATTTTTTGTTATCGCAATAACTTTAAAAAGGGAACCCATTTTATCAGGATCAATTAGTCTCCTTACTTCGGAGTGGACTCTCTCTGCTATGTTTGAGCTGACATTTTTGGTTAAGCCTTTTAAGCGTTGCATTATTCCGAGTTCGAGCAGAAAATTTTGTTGTTCTCTAATTGGTGAAGCATATAAATTTTTTTTTCTAGCTATTTTAGTCAGGAGCTTGAAATTAACGTGTGAACTTAAATCACTTTGCCCCGGATTTTCCAAAACGCTTTTAAATTTATGCTTGTTTACAGCTTGGAGAGTATCCCCTGTACCTGAAATATTTCCATAATCGATTACTAGCAAAACACCATCATATTGAACTAAATGATTACAAATTTTTGAAAAAATGGATATGGTCTGTTCAGAATACTCCAGTGTATCCCCTATCTTGAAATCTAAAAAAATACTGTCACGGGGCACCCAGATTTTATTATCTAAAGTAAAACAGAGCTTGCCGTTTTTTATTGTTACTTTTTTTTCATGCCAGCCCTCGTCACTTCTCACATATTGGTTTACAGGAAGGGCATCAAAAAATTCATTCGCAATAATTATTTGTGGCTCTATACTCAAGTCTTTGATATCTGATATCCATTTCACAGTTTTATTCCTGAGATTTTCTTTCTGTAAAGTTATTAGTCTCTCGGATTTTTCCAAAATTGTTATGACAGGATCTATTTTATTGTCGGTAACCTTACAAATAGTTCTCGTAGCATCCTTTAGAAGTGTTCCTCTCCCAGATCCAAGCTCTGTTATACATAAGTGTTTTTTATTTATGAATTGCTGGTAAAAACTCAATGACCACAGCCCTATAAGTTCACCAAATGTTTGAGAGATATCTGGAGAGGTGATGAAATCACCATTTTTTCCTAATACTTGATTGGAAGTGTAATATCCATTTTCATCATCCCATAAGCAAATTTCCATGTATCGCGATAAGCTTATCGGACCATTTTTTTTAATTAAATCTTTTATCTTTGTTTCAATTTGCATCAGTATTTCGCTTAGTAACCGATAGGATCATTAAAAGTCCAAAAATAACCATTGGAACTGTTAGCAGCTGACCCATTGATATGCCTATACCTGGGAAAAACTCAATTACATATCCATACGGATTTGCATCTGTTATAAAAAAAGAGTCTGGCTCTCTTAGAAATTCAATTGAAAATCTTATAACACCATATCCAAGCAAAAAAGAGCCAAAAATGATCCCAGGCTTCTTAAGCGCTTTTGAGAAAAAAACAAGATAATAAAAAATTAGCATCAAAACAATGCCCTCAAAGAATGCTTCATACAATTGTGAAGGATGCCTGAAACAGGCAATTTCAGTTGAGCTTGGACAAAATTGTCCCTGACCTTTTGTAAACTGGATTCCAAATGTTGAGGATGTTGGTTTGCCCCAGAGCTCACCATTAATAAAATTTGCAATTCTCCCAAAAAATAATCCTGGAGGAGATGCAAATGCAATTAAATCACCTAAAGATAACAGGTTAATTTTTCTTCTTATGCCAAATAGAATGCCGGATATTAATACCCCTAAAAAACCCCCGTGAAATGACATGCCTCCTTCCCATACATATATAATTCTTACGGGATTATCGAAGTAATACCCAGGTGCATAAAAGAGGCAATATCCCAACCGACCACCTAAAATGATTCCCAATATCATATAAGTTATGAGATCATCAACTTCGTTTCTTTCAACAATGCAATTATTGGCAACCCAAAGGTCTTTTTTTTGTACCAGCTTTATCATAAAAAACCAGGCTAAAAGTATACCAGCTATATAAGATAAACCATACCATTGAACGTTCAGACTCAACCCTAGTAAATTTATAGAAAATGCAGTCTCATTTATATTCGGATATTGAAAAATTTTTTGCTCCAAAAAAATAAATTTCTAATTATATTTTTGTTTAACGTTAAAATAGAAAAAATTAAAGGAGAATCGATGCAATTTAAAAACCCATTTATTGATAATCTTTCTAAAGCGATGGCGGATGCATTTGGTGCCGCACATTCAGCAAAAAACGAAGCAGAGAATGTTTTAAAGACATGGTTAGATGGCTGGCTAGCTGACAGAGATTTTGTAACAAGAGAAGAATTTGAAGCACTTAAGTTAAGCGTGGAAGAATTGAAGAAAAAAAGTAAGTCACCATCTGCAAAAGGAAAGAAAAGTTTAAAAAGCTAGTATTTACAAGATATAGCGTAAAAGAGACTACGATAACTAATTGTAGTAGAGATTTCTAAATTTTGTGGGTATACTGAAAGAAAAAGAGGAGCAGTAACCCCATGACCCGAGCAACATCAATTATATTTTTAGATGAGACACATCCAATAGATGCCCTGGAACTAATAGCACATGAAGAAAATTGGGAATTTGCTAGAGATGACGATAATGAGATAATCGTTAGAATAGATGGAGGTTGGAAAAAGTATACTGTCACTGCGAGCTGGAATGTATCACGAAACCTCTTTAAGACTATTTGTACATTCAAAATGATGCCACCAAGAAAAAAAATAGTAAAGCTGTATGAAACTATCAATTTAGTTAATATCAGTGATGTTGATGGTAGCTTTACTTATGACAATGACGAACAATTAATGAATTACAGTACGAACATATTATTTTCCGAAGAATTACTTATTTCCAATACAGAGCTTAGAGATTGGATCAAATCTTCTATTGAAACAACAGAAAAATTTTATCCGACCTTTCAAAAGAGCTGTTGGGGAGAAGTAATGCCAAAAGATGCTATGTCGGCAGCTTTTGGAAAAATAGCAGGTCACGCTTAGTTAATATAAATGACTGCAGAAAAGAAAATTAATAAACTAATAAAAATTATTGGTTGTGGTAAGATGGCGTCTGCAATCTTGGACGCGTGGTTAAAAAAATCAGTATCCCCTGAAAATATTTACGTGGACGATCCCAATCCCTCTGAATGGCTTCTTGAAAAAAAGAAAGATGGGCTGAATATAAATACTGAAGAGGATATCTTATTTGATTATTGCTTTATAGGAGTAAAGCCGCAGTCTCTTGATGAAATTAAATTAAAGCTAAAAGCGCTCTCCAAAAAAAAAGTTACTTTCGTTTCAATGCTTGCCGGGATAAGAATAAGCAGGCTCGAAAGTATTATTGGCAAAGATGAGTCTATTGTAAGGATAATGCCTAACTTACCTGCAGAGATACAAAAAGGGGTGACAGCAGTTAAAGAAAATGAAAGTGTTAAGCCAAAACAGTCAAAAAACTTGGCAGTTTTATTAGAGACTTTTGGAGAAGTAGTAAGCTTTTCTGAAGAGAGTAAATTTGATGCTGTAACAGCAATTTCAGGTTCAGGGCCAGCCTATATTTTCCTTATTGCAGAGTTGATGACAGAGGCGGGCATTAATATGGGACTTTCTCGCAACGAGGCCTTTAAATTGGTGAGACATACAATCGATGGTGCTGGAAGCCTGATAGTCAATTCATCACTGGGACCTGAAAAACTAAGGGAAAACGTAACTAGTCCTGGAGGAACGACCTATGAGGCGTTAGTCATAATGATGAATAAAGAAAATGGACTTCCAAAAATTTTCTCATCTGCAATTGAAGCAGCGGCGAAAAAATCAAAAGAATTGGGAAAAGTTTAGACTTTTAATTAATGCTTTAAATTTAAAATTTTGATACTTTAGGTGATGCCTGATTTTTTTAAAACAGAAATGAGAGTTGGTGAGATCATTAAAGCTGAAATCTTTAAGGAAGCTAAAAAACCAGCATACAAATTGTGGGTAAATTTTGGGGAGGAGTTGGGAGTTAAAACTTCGTCTGCTCAAATCACATCTCTTTATACAACTAAAATGCTTGTAGGAAAATTGGTAATAGCTGTGACAAATTTGGAGCCGAAGCAAATTGGTCCATTTAACTCAGAAGTTTTGGTGCTTGGTGTTGATGGAAAAAATGATGGTGATATCATCTTAATCTCGCCAGAGAATAAAGCGAATATTGGTAGTAGGGTTCATTAAGAGAGACAAGTTAAATGAAACCAAAAATAATTGTCACTAGAAATATACCTGATGAGGTAGAGTCAAAGCTAAAAGAATATTTTCAAGTTTCATTCAATCGCGAAGATAAGTTATTTAGTAAAGATATATTAAGAAAAGCGATGAAGAATGCCGATGGAATAGTTTGCACTGTAACAGACAACATTACAAATGATCTTCTTTCTACAACAAACAAAAAGGTGAAAATAATCGCAAACATAGGCGTCGGCGTTGATCATATAGACTTACAATCCGCTAGAGAAAATAATGTTATAATTACAAATACTCCCGACGTTTTAACTGAAGCTACCGTTGATGTAGCCACACTTTTACTTCTATCTGTTACAAGAAATGCATTTTTAGTGGAAAAAATGTTGCGGCAGGGTGATTGGAAAGGTTTTTCTTTAACAGAAAATCTAGGAGTAGATGTTCGTGGAAAAATTCTCGGAATTGTAGGTATGGGGAGAATTGGTAAAGCATTTGCAAAACGTGCACATGAAGTATTTGGTATGAAAGTTCTTTACTACAATCGTTCCCCGGTCAAAGATCTAACTTTTCAGGCAAGTGTTCGTTTTGACTTAGATGCATTGCTAGGAGAGAGCGACGTAATTTCTTTGCATCTCTCGAGCGATAAGAGGAATAAGAACTTCATTTCTAAAAAAAGAATGATGAAAATTAAATCCTCGTCATTTTTAATTAATACATCGAGGGGAGATATTATCGACCAAACAGCACTTATAGAGTTGCTAGAAAAGAAAAAAATTTTTGGTGCAGGACTAGATGTCTTTCTTAATGAACCAAATGTACCACATAGACTTAGGCGGTTATCAAATGTGACGCTGTATCCTCATATTGGATCAGCTACTTATGAAACAAGAACAAAAATGGGAATGCTGGCAGTAGAAAATTTAATAGCCTTTTTCAAAGAAAAAGAGGTTATTAATCAGTTGTAAGTTACGAATGATATTCTTGTATGGCCTTTACCGAAATCTTACCTCCAATATTTTCTTTCAGGCTATTAATTATAGCAATAATTCCTCTGGCGGTAGTATAGTAAGGAATTTTGTTAGTTAATGCTAGAGACCGAATATCTTTGCTATCTTCAATCGATTGTTTGCCCTGAGTAGTGTTCATAACGATATCTATTTTTTTATCTTTCAGTAAATCCGCGATATTCGGACGCCCTTCAAAAACTTTCTTTACAGGTTTACTGTTGATACCCTCCTTATCTAAGAAAGATTTTGTCCCCTTTGTCGCAATAATTTTGAAACCAACTTCCTTAAGAATTTTACAAGCAGCGCCTATTTCTTTAGTTTTATCCTCATTTCTGATTGATATAAAAACACTGCCAGACTTAGGAAACTGCATGCCTGTCGAAATCTGTGATTTGAAAAACGCTGCCTCAAAGTTGTCGGCAATACCCATTACTTCTCCTGTCGAACGCATTTCAGGAGTCAAAACAGTATCGCTACCAGGTAACCTATCGAAAGGTAAGACAGCTTCCTTGACGGCTACATAGTTCAAATCTTTTTTTTGAAAAGATAGACTACTTAGCTTTTGCCCTATCATTAATTTCGCAGCTAAATTAGCTAATGGTATTCCTGTTGTTTTAGATATAAAAGGAATTGTTCTGCTGGCTCTAGGGTTAACTTCAAGGATATATATTTCGTCATCTTTAACCGCAAATTGAATGTTCATCAACCCCACTACTTCCAATTCTCTAGAGAGAAGCTCAGATTGAAATTTTATTCTCTCAATTATTTTCTTTTCAAGAGTGTGTGGTGGTAAGGAGCAAGCACTGTCTCCAGAATGAACACCCGCCTCTTCTATATGTTCCATGATCCCTGCCACAAAAGAAGTCTCGCCATCGCAAATTAAATCTACATCAACTTCTATAGCATCACCCAAATAACTGTCTAACAAAAGTGGTGCTTTTCTACTAATGTCTATTTTGGTTTGTAAATATTCGTTCAATTGCGTTGAGTCATGAATTATTTCCATTGAGCTACCCCCTAATACAAATGACGGTCGAGCAATTATGGGGAAACTGAGTGTTTCAGCCGCTTTTATTGCGTCTGATTTTTTAGTTACTGTGGTGTTTTCGGGTTGTTTTAATTTTAACTTCTCTATAACTTCTTTAAAAAGTTTCCGATCTTCTGATATTTCTATTGATTTAGATGTTGTTCCTAAAATATTGACTTTTCTTTTGTCAAGATCATCCGCTAATTTTAGAGGTGTCTGCCCTCCATACTGCACTACCACACCAATTAAATTACCAACTTTCCTTTCCTTTTCAATTATATTAACTACTGACTCCAAGTTTAAAGGTTCGAAGTAAAGTTTGTCGGAGGTATCAAAGTCGGTGGATACAGTTTCTGGATTACAATTCACCATGATTGTTTCAATATTTTCATCGCTAAGCGAGAAACAAGCGTGACAGCAGCAGTAATCAAATTCAATGCCTTGACCAATTCTGTTGGGACCACTGCCAAGAATTATCACTTTGTCTCTATTAGACGGTTGAGCCTCACATATTTTAGTGACAGAGGTTGATAAATCATATGTAGAATATAGGTATGCTGCTTCGGATTGAAACTCGCCACCGCAAGTATCAATTCGTTTATAAACTGGAAATATGTCATGCTTTTTTCTTTTATCTTGAATGTCATCCAGAGACGTTGACGCCAATTCAGCGATTCTTTCGTCACTAAATCCCATTGACTTTGCTTCGCTCAATGTATCTTTAGAAATGTTTGAACCAGAGTCTATAATCATCTTTTCAAATATAACAATTTCCTCTAATTGTTTCAAAAACCATTTATCGATTTGTGTTATTTCGTAAATTTCGTTGAGGGTAAAACCAAGTCTGAACGCTTGCCCTATGATAAAGATTTTGTCAGGGGTATTGGAGGATAATTTTTTATAAATTCCAGGCTTATCCAAATTGCTATGCATAGTGGTAAGACCAGTAGTTTTATTTTCAAGGGAATTTAATGCTTTTTGCATGCTTTCCTGGAACGTTGTTCCAATAGCCATAACCTCCCCAACTGATTTCATTGATGTACCAAGTTCATTTGACACCGAGGGAAATTTTTCAAATGCGAAGCGAGGTATTTTCGTTACAATATAATCGATTGTTGGTTCGAAGCTTGCAGGGGTTGTTTTTGTTATATCATTCGGCAACTCATCAAGTGTGTAGCCGATAGCTAGCTTCGCAGCAACTTTGGCTATTGGGAACCCCGTTGCTTTCGATGCTAGGGCAGATGACCTGGAGACCCTTGGGTTCATTTCAATAATAAGCATTTCACCAGACAGTGGATTTACCGCCCATTGCACATTAGACCCTCCGGTTTCAACGCCAATCTCTTTTAAAACCTTTATAGAGTTATCACGCATTTTCTGAAATTCTTTATCTGTAAGAGTCATGGCTGGTGCAATGGTTATGCTATCGCCTGTGTGAACTCCCATAGGATCAAAGTTTTCAATTGAGCATACAATAATGGCATTATCATTTTTATCTCTTATTACTTCCATTTCAAACTCCTTCCAACCTAGAAGGCTTTGATCAATAAGAATTTGATTTGTGGGCGATGCATCTAAACCATTTATACAAATTTCTTTAAAATCGTTTTCATTATAGGCAACTCCTCCACCTTTACCCCCGAGGGTAAAGCCTGGACGGATAACTGCAGGCAAGCCAATTCGATTTAACGAATTTAAAGCTTCTTCTAACGAATTAGCAATTTCTGATTTTGGGCTTTTTATCCCAATGCTTTCCATAGACTGTTTAAAAATTTTTCGATCCTCAGCTTTCTCGATTGCATCTCTGGTAGCTCCAATAAGCTCAACACTATATTTTTTTAGTGTCCCTGCTTTATCCAATTCAATTGCAATATTCAGTGCCGTTTGTCCGCCCATAGTCGGTAAAATGGCATCTGGTTTTTCTACTTTAATTATCTGTTCTATAGTGTCTGTGTTTATTGGTTCGATGTAGGTCACATCGGCAAGCTCGGGATCTGTCATGATTGTGGCAGGGTTTGAATTAACTAAAATAACTTTAAGACCTTCTTCTTTGAGTGCCTTGCAGGCCTGAGCGCCGCTGTAATCAAACTCGCAAGCCTGACCTATAACTATGGGTCCGGCACCAATTATTAAAACAGATTTAATATCAATTCGTCTTTGCATAAAAATTTTTCTTTAATTCGTAAAACTATGGGTGTACAAGAATTTATTAATATAACTCTTTTTAAAACTGTCGCTCATAAAATCAATAACTTTTTGGAAAGTTAATAGGAAGATTTGATGAATTTGTATAGGTCACATAACTGTAATGAATTAAGAAAGAAAGATGATGGTAAAGCCGTGAAGCTCTCTGGTTGGGTTCATAGAATACGTGATCATGGAGGGGTGCTTTTTATTGATCTTAGAGATCATTTTGGTCTTACCCAGGTTTTGGCTGATCCGGATAGCCCAGTGTTTAAAGACGTGGAAAGAGTGAGAGCGGAATGGTGTGTCTCAATCGAAGGGATTGTGAGAAAAAGAGATGAAACTTTAATTAACGAAAAACTGCCTACGGGAGAGATTGAAGTTTTTATATCAAAATTCAATATCTTGGGTTCTGCTGAGGAACTTCCGTTACCTGTTTTTGGAAATCTTCCTTATCCAGAAGAAACAAGATTAAAGTACCGTTTCCTTGATTTAAGGCGAGAGGGCATACACAAAAATATAATATTAAGATCAAAAATTATAGAGTTTATACGGAAAGAAATGTGGGACAATGGTTTCAATGAATTTCAAACCCCAATAATATCATCGTCTTCCCCTGAGGGAGCAAGAGATTTTCTTATTCCATCTAGATTACATCCTGGGAAGTTCTATGCGTTACCGCAAGCTCCTCAAATCTATAAGCAGCTGATAATGGTTGGAGGCTTTGATAAGTATTTTCAGATTGCACCATGCTTTCGAGATGAAGATCCTAGAGCTGATAGATCTCCTACTGACTTTTATCAGCTAGATATTGAAATGTCTTTTGTTGAGGAAAATGACGTATTTCAATTGGTTGAAAAGGTTTTTGTCAAACTTTTTGAAAATTTTTCGGATACCTATACAGTCAATAACAACTTTCCAATTATTAGCTTTGACCAATCTATGGAGTGGTATGGTACCGATAAACCAGATTTAAGAAATCTAATAAAGATGATGAATGTTTCAGATTTCTTTGTCTCGTCAGATTTTAAAATTTTTGCAGATATTTTGACAAAAGATGGAACACAGATCAAAGCAATACCAGCAAAAGGTGGTGGCAGTAGGAAATTTTGTGACAGAATGAATAAGTTTGCCCAAGAGCAAGGGTTACCAGGTATGGGATATATCTTTTGGCGGTCCAATGATAATGGAGACTTAGAAGCAGCAGGCCCGATAGCAAAAAACTTGGGCAAGGAAAAGACAGAAAAGTTAAGAGATTTCCTTGGTCTCAGTAAAGGAGACGCAGCCTTTTTCTTGGGAGGCATACCTGATCATTTTAACGATATTGCGAGTAAGTCTAGGGATATCATTGGGCTCGAGTTAGGAATTACAAATACGGATTCTTATGAGTTTTGCTGGATTACCGATTTCCCAATGTATGAAAAAAATATAGAGACTGGAAAAATTGAGTTTTCTCATAACCCTTTTTCAATGCCTAAGGTCGATTTATTGAACGAAGGTATTGATCCGTTAAATGTTCTGGGAATGCAGTATGACTTATCCTGTAATGGGTATGAGATATTGTCTGGTGCGATCAGAAATCATAAACTAGATAATTTGTTTAAGGCTTTTGAAATTGCTGGTTATGCAAAAGAGGAAGTCGAGAGTCAGTTTTCAGGTTTAGTAAATGCTTTAAAATATGGCGCTCCTCCCCACGGCGGATGTGCTGCCGGCATTGATAGAATAGTAATGCTTTTGGCAAAGGAAGATAATATAAGGGAAGTTATAATGTTTCCAATGAACCAAAGAGCAGAGGATCCAATGCTTGGTTCTCCTAGAACTCCAACCACAGAGCAGTTAAATGAGCTAAAATTAAAAAAAATCGATCACGATCTTTAGTTTATTTAATAAAATAGGTTGATCGCTAAACAGGTTGGTATCCAAAGAATAACAGATACTATAGTAGTAATAGAAAACTTGCGTTTAAGATTAGGGTTTACAGGTGATGAAGGTGCAGTACCTTCAATAATATTCCGCTCATCGTTTTGAGTAGTAATATTTATTGGTAGAACAATGAATAGAACAACAAACCAGTACACAGATAATAAAACTATCGCGGATGTTATTGTCATCGTTAGACCTCCTCCAACTCGATCAGAGTGCCATTAAAATCTTTAGGATGAAGAAAAATTACTGGTTTACCGTGTGCACCCATTTTAGCGTTACCATCGCCCAATATAGTTGCTCCATCTTTTTTTAGACGCAAAATAGCACTATTTATTTCCTCAACTTCAAAACAAATGTGATGTATCCCGCCTTTTTTATTCTTTTCAAGAAAGTTATCTATTGGACTATTTTCTCCCAGAGGTTCAAGCAATTCTATCTTGGTATTTGGTAATTCAATAAACACCACCTTAACGCCATGATCTAATTGATCTAGTGGGGCGCTTATTTTTACTCCCAACATATCTTTATAGGTTTTTATTGCCTCATCCAAGTTAGGTGTTGCAATTGCAATGTGGTTAAGCTTTCCAATCATTTTTTATCTTTCTTATTGTAGTTTTTTAAAAATTTTTTATAAATCTCTTTTAGTAAAATAATATCATCAACGCTTGTGTTTTCATTAACTTGATGCATGGTTTCACCCACTAAACCAAACTCCACAACGGGGCAGTGCTCTCGAATAAATCGAGCATCTGATGTTCCTCCTCCTGTAGAAAGTTTACAATCTATGTCTGTTGTTTCTTTTATCGAAGTAATTAATAGATCCGAAAGATGACCCGGCTCTGTAACAAAGCTTTCACCAGAGCATTTATAATTTATTTCCACAGTTGCACCAGACTCTTTGTTAAATTGCACTAGAAGCATATCTATTTTTTTTATTAGTGACGAGCATGAATGCTTATCATTAAAACGCACGTTAAAATTAGCATAACTTTTCTCTGGTATAATGTTTAAGGCTTCGTTATTCGTGTCTAACGTTGAAATGTTCAAACTGGAGGGATCAAAAAACTTACTACCTGCATCCAGTTTTAGAGATTTTAATTTTCCTAAAAAGATGATTAGTTCTTCCACTGGGTTAATCGCCTTTTCAGGATATGCTATATGGCCCTGCTTTCCTTTGCAAACGATGAAGCCGCTTAAAGAACCGCGTCTTCCAATTTTTATAGTATCGCCCACCAACTTAGAGGAAGTAGGTTCGCCAACTATACAATCAGTGATAATTTCGTCGTTTTTTGAAACCCATTTCAATAGTTCTTTTGTACCGTATTCAGCGTTACCTTCCTCATCGCTAGTAATCAAAAGTACGAATGAGCAACTAAGTTCCTCTTCTGTTATTACTTCATTAAGAGCAACAAGAAACGCGGCAACAGAAGATTTCATATCTACGGAGCCTCTACCAAACATTCTCCCGTCTTTAATTTCACCAGTAAATGGATTGCTGGCCCATAAATTTTCTTGTCCTGGCGGAACTACATCTACATGACCACTAAAAGCAAGGGTTCTCTTGAAATCGGTTTTTGGAGACCATCGCGCAAAAAGGTTTTTAACACCTTGAGTCGAGAAAATATTTGACTTAAAACCCAATTTTTCAACAATAGAAGCGATATAATCTATAGACCCATCATCGTCTGGAGTAATTGACTTAAAACCTATAAGTTTCTTTGTTAGTAAAACTGGATCGTTCTTAACTTCGATCATGCTTAGTCTCGTAATAAATCATTTATTGAAGTTTTACTTCTAGTTTTTTCGTCGACCTGTTTAACTATCACAGCACAATAGAGGTTAACGCTCCCTTTGGATGGATAGGATCCTGATACTACTACGGAATAAGGAGGTATTTCCCCATAAGTTGTTTCACCAGTTTCTCTATTATATATTTTTGTAGATTTTCCAATGAAAACTCCCATACCCAAAACTGCCCCCT
>CACIAQ010000026.1 GCA_902584635.1 uncultured Alphaproteobacteria bacterium | reverse complement strand
GGATTAGACGTTACCTATGTGCATCACGAGCAAGCTGCTGGTCTAGCAGCCACTGCCAACGCTAAAGCAGCCGAAGGTTTAGGTTGTGCGGTTGTAACAACTGGACCTGGCTGTACAAATGCTATGACTGGCTTATTGGCAGCTTGGCAAGACTCAATACCAGTTATTTTCATTTCTGGACAGGTTAGGTTGGACCACTTGTCATATGGAAAAAAAGTGAGGCAGGTTGGAACACAGGAAGTAAATGTTGTAGATGTAGTAAGGCCTATAAGCAAATATGCAGTAGTGCTTAAAAGCAAAGAAATGTTTGTTCCAGAGTTGGAAAAAGCAATATCCATTGCAATATCAGGCAGACCAGGTCCGGTATGGATAGATATACCTCTAAATCTTCAGTGGGAGGACATAGAATTTAACAAAGGCAAAATAAAAAGAATAGAAGCAGCCCAGGAAAACAGAGACAACCTCAGAAAGTTTGAAAAATTATTTTCACTGATCCAAAAATCTGAGCGGCCTCTGTTTATCTTAGGATACGGTTTGCGACTTTCCGGTAAATACAAGAAACTTGTATCATTTCTGAAAAAAAATAATTTTAAGTTTGTTACTAGCTGGACAGCTGGGGATTTAG
This sequence comes from uncultured Alphaproteobacteria bacterium, assembly GCA_902584635.1. Taxonomy (GTDB): domain Bacteria; phylum Pseudomonadota; class Alphaproteobacteria; order Rhodobacterales; family Rhodobacteraceae; genus CACIJG01. Next base: position 26,571 of record CACIAQ010000026.1, on the reverse strand, counting down.
TTGAAACTGCAAATGAGCTAAACTTGGGTATAATAGGGATGAGGGGTCAGGCGGGAGCCAACAAGGCTGTTTTTAACAGCGATTTGTTAGTTTGTATGGGCTCTCATTTACCTATACCTCAGACAACCACTTTGACAGATAATTATGCTCCGAAGGCGAAGAAAGTAATCATAAATATTGATAAGGACCAGTTAAAAAATCTTAATATAAACTTTGACTTGAAAATTCACTCTAATTTAGTAAACGTGATAGATTTCCTAGTTTTGAAGAAATTTGCAAAAAGAAAAATCAGTTATTTAAGTAATTTAAAGAAGCTGAACTGGTATAATCCTGCTAAAGAAAATTTACCTAATGCAAATTCATTCTTTAGAAAAGTTTCCAAAAAAATGGATAAAGATTGTTGCTTTGTTGTGGATGGTGGAGGAACTGCATTGTATGCAGGATTTCAAAGTGTAGTTATAAAAGATAGACAAAGAATTATTTGCTCCTCAGCAATATCTGCCATGGGTACTGGTTTGGCAGAGGTCTTGGGAGCTTATAAATCAAAAAAGTTCAAAAAAATCGTCTGTATCATTGGTGATGGTAGTTTCTTAATGAACATACAAGATATTCAATGTTTAAAGGCTGAAGGAATACCAGTTCTAATTATTGTCGTAAATAACAATGGATACTTGGCTATAAGGCATACCCAGAGTCAGTTTCTAAAAGGAAAATTGTATGGCACACATCCTGACTGGGGATTAAAAATGCCTTCAATAGAAAAGTTGTCTAAGGCATTCGAACTAAATTACTTACTAGTTGACAAGGAAATAATTGTCGACGAGGCAATCAAGCAAATCTCTAAATGTGAACTTCCCTTGGTATGTGAGTTGGTTGTTAGCGACAATTCTAAAGAGTTATTTACCCAAGGTTACACAGATAATCAGGACGGAACCTTCAGTCCTCTCCCGCTGAGTGAAATGGTAGGAAAATAGTCCTAATGTCAAAAAAAATAGTTATTTTAGGGATAAGTGCTGACATCGGCTATAAAATAGCAAAGCTTTATTTAGGCAGTGGGTTTAAGGTAGTAGGAACTTTTCGAAACCATAATTCGAACGTAAAGGATTTAAAAAACAAAAAAAATATCGATTGTGTAAAATGCGACTTGACCGATAGGAACGAGTATAAACGTCTGTCTCAAAGATTGCAGCAGTCGAATTTTTTTTGGACTCATTTTTTTTCTTCTGTTGGAACTAGTACGCCAATTGGCAGGTTTTTCGATTTAAGCTTCAGTGATTGGAGTGAATCAATTGATATAAATCTTTTATGTCAGCTAAAGACATTACATGATATCTTTCAGTGGAGAGACCAGACAAAAGAGACCACGATAAATTTTATGGCAGGTGGTGGCACTAATTCAAGTTTTGATAATTATTCAGCCTATACCGTAGCGAAAATCGCTTTAATAAAATTTTGTGAACTAATTGACTCTGAGTATGAAAATTTGAAGATTCAAATCCTTGGGCCTGGCTTTGTAAGGACAAAAACTCATCTAGAAACGTTGAATGCGGGAAGAGCAGCTGGAAAAAATTATAAAAGGGTAAAGGAATTTATTAAGTCTGGGGAGCAGGGTACAGAGTTTGAAAATATATTCAGTGTACTAAACTGGATAGATGCGAAAGAAAAATCAGTAGTGAGCGGAAGAAATTTCTCTGTAGCTCACGATCAATTTAGCCAAGAGCTGAGCTTGCAACTTGAAAAAGACAAAAACATGTATAAGCTTCGAAGATTAAATAATGAGTGGAAAATGTCTTAATGACATAAGTTACCAGAAACTTTTATGACGGATAATGAATTTAAAGAAATAATTAGATTACTGGACTTACCTGAATTAGCAGGAATTAATAGAACAGATATTGATTTTAGAACAGAGAATATAGTGGGTCTAGTTTCGAAAACTCCATCTTTTCAGTCTCCTTCGTCTCCAGTATATAAAATGTTCAAAAACTTACTTATTGTAAAATATACCCTTCACTATAAACAGAAAGATACTGTTGAGGAAATTCTTGGTGTAAAGATAGATTTCCCTTTTCTATCAATGGGAGCAATCAATTCAACTCATTTTTTTGGTATAGATGAACTTCTGATTTACGACTTCTATATAAGAAATAGAAAACGATACAGTCGCGTTTGTGATATTGGGGCTAATGTAGGACTTCACAGTAAGATTTTATGTGAACTAGGTTATGAAGTTGATTCTTTTGAGCCCGACGTTACACACTCAGAAATTTGTAAAGAATATTTGAAAAACTATAAGAACAATAGGTTTAATCAAATGGCGGTATCCTCCTATACAGGCAAAGCGGTCTTTACTAAGATAATAAATAATACAACTGGTAGTTTTATAAATGATAAAAAGAAGACCTATGGGCCTATTGAAAAGTATGAGGTAGACGTTTATGACTCGTCCTTAATAAAGGACAAATATGACCTTATAAAAATGGATATTGAAGGGTCGGAACTAGACGTTTTTAAGGCGTTTGATGAGAGCACTTTAAAAAACACGGATATTATTGCAGAAATATCTACTGAGGAGACCAGAAATGAGCTTTGGGAGTTTTTTAAGTCTATTGATATTTCCGTATTTTCACAAAAGTTAGGCTGGAACAAGATAAAGAGTAAAAATGATCTTCCGACTTCCCACAGAGAAGGAAGCATATTTGTATCAAGAAAAAATAACTGGATCGATTAATCTATAAAAATTTCAATTCTTGTATTGCTATAAAATATAAGAATGAATCAATTCACACAAATCTTTTATGCAAGCTAAAGGCATTACATGATATCTTTCAGTGTAAAGGCCAGACAAAAGAGATCACGATAAATTTCTGGCAGGTTGCGATACTAAATCAAGTTTTGATAGTTCTTCAGCGCACATCTTAGCGAAAATTGCTTTTATAAAACTTTGTAAACTTATTGACCGAAATATGATTAAGCTAGGACTTGGAGAGGCTTGAACATTTGTGACGATATCCTATGTGGTGCAATCAGTGGTTTTTCTGCATTTGTTTATTCGAGTAGGGACGCTAAATGCATTAGCCAAATTTAGACAAAAATTTCAATTTATAAAATTTGTAAGACTATTCAACCGAAATGCATTGGGCACTTTTATCTCATTCCCCCTTTTGTTATTTTATTAATGGTGACGGATAAAAGTATTTGTTTGGCACGTGGTGCATGAATTAGTTATGTATCATGGCTGACGGGCCCTCTGCCACACTCCTCTGTAAGCAGTTGTTATTCTGATAGAATTTTACAAGATAATCTCTTTACCCACAAATAGTCATACAAATCCTTCAAGGAATTCGCACTCTAAAAATTCTATATGACTGTGGTGATAGTGGCAGATCCTATTTTCAAAAGCGGATGTAACTTTTATTCAAAAGAACCTCTGTGATAATTTTTTGGATAGGTACGTGACATCCATTCCACAACTTCAGGGTGCTCATCTACCAAACTGCAAATGCCTTTAATTTTTTGAAATTCATTTAAAACGTTTTTTGGGATGCCATCAATCGTCCCTGAAACCAACCATCCCATATTTCTCCAAAGAGCCAAATCAGCAATACTCATATTAGAGCCAACTGACCAAGAGCCAGAATCTGATAAATTATCTTCTAACATTTTTAGTTTTGTTTTCAGTTCTCCTGCGACTAGTTCTTCTCTATTTAGTAATTTCTGTTTCTCTGAAACATCTTTTCCAGAAAATAATATCAAGCTATATATATCTGTTTGAAAATCAATAATCTGATCGATTTTAGCGGCTAGTAAATCATCATCTTTGGGATATAAATAAGCTAATTTTCCACAGAATCTTGCTATGCCTCCTGTTTGGGCGATAGAAACACCATTTACTACCAATACGGGAAATTGTCCAAATGGTATCAAGGTGCCATCATCCAAACACCCATTCGATTTTACTCTTTGAAACTCCTCTGTATCAATTCTTCTATCGTTAAACTCAATCCCACCCATAAAAAGAGCAATCCTGGAAACCTCCGCTCTCCAAAAAGGAAAATCAAAATAAATTAATGTTATATCCATTTTTTTACTCTAAAAATTAGTTCAAAATAAAAACTTACAGAACTTTACCTTAAATGCGAGAAGTGACAAGCTAAAAAAAATGGTTTGAAGAATGGATAAAGACAACAGAGCAAAGGTCCTTGAAGCTTACAATCGATATCTAAATGCAATAATTGAAGCTGACATAGATGCAATAAATGAGTGCATTGAATATCCATTGGCTTACATTGGGGGAGATTAAGTTAAGATGCTCGATAAGTTTCGCAATTGATCCGCGAGAGTGGAAAGAGAAAACTGGGTGGGCAACAAGTAATGCGTTTGAAATCGACGTGGTAGCCGTAACAGAAAAAAAGGCACATGTATTAATGCGAAACTGCAGAAGACTACGGGATGATGGCTCCCTTATTGAAGAAGCAAGTGCATTTTATGCATTTAAGATCACAGGCGTAGGATGGAAGATGTACGCATTCTCAGACATCACATTTCCAGTTTAATCTTCTACTCTAAGGGTAGTTTGCGACCTATATAGACTCGTGTTTACACCTCAATTCTAATGTCAAAATCTCTTGAGTCTATACGCTGATAAAGATTGTCTGAAGATTTTTTCTCAATATCCTCTTTACCCTTTATCAGGCTTAAAAACTTCCCTGTTTTTCGTTCAGCGGATTGACCCTCTGCCATACTCCTCCGTAAGCCGTTGTTATCTTGACCATATTTTACTAAATAAACTCTAAACCCACAAATATATGCAAATTATATACAAACTTTAATTTGTTCAAACTGATTGCTAATCAAAAAGCTTAGTTGCTATGATTTTTAACCGTTTATTAAAGACAAAACAGAGGCTTTGCTAGCATTGGCTTGGCTCAACATAGCCGTTGAAGCCTGTTGCAAAATTTGGTTTTTTGCGAATTTACCTGTCTCAAGGGCAAAGTCAGCATCTTCTATACGCCCATTTGAAAAAGATAGATTAACAGACATTTGATCCAGGTTGGCAATAGTGTAACCTATTTTGGCTGAGGTCGATGCAATTTGCCCTCTGTAGGTACTTACAACCGTTATCGCTAAATCTAGCTGAGTAATATTTTGCTGTGCACTTGAAGAAGTCAGTATATTCCCCTGCAAGAACCCACTTCGAGACAACCCAACAGAGCTAAAATGTTGCGCTTGTATGTCTAAAGTGTCATTGCTATTTGGACCTATTTGAAACTTCACTGTTTTATCTTCGAAAAGCTTTATCCCTGCTAACTCAGTATTGTTGCCTATGTTAATGACTTCATCGACGAGTTGGCTGAGCTCAGTATCAAGCGCTACTCTATCCGAATCCGAATAGGTATCATTAGCCGCTAATAACGAAAGCTCTCTGCTTCTTAAAATTAATGAGGATACAGTATTTAACGCTGTATCAGCCACATCAAACCCATTTTGAGCATCCGCAGCATTTCTAGAGGCCATCGATATGCCTTGCAATTCAGCCTTTAAGCGCATCGATATAGCTAGTCCAGCTGCATCATCTTTCGCATAATTTATACGCAATCCAGTGGATAGTTTCTCCATAGCGCTATGTAAGCCCTCGGATGCAGATTTAATTGCATTAGAAGCAAAGGACGCAGAATAGTTTGAGTTGATATTTAAAATACCCAAATCTCCCAATATATAAAACCGTATAAGTAAACGACCAAATGATCTGACTTTTTAGGAAAAGAGGATGTAAAATAATTAAACGTTAGTTGCTATGGTGCGGATTGACCCTCTGCCACACTCCTCTGTAAGCCTTTGTTATCTTGGTAATATTTTACCAGATAATCTCTCTACCTACAAATATTCATACAATTAGTATCTTCGATAGGAGTTTTTATTCTAAGAATTTTATTTTACTCATCTAAATTACTGCTGTTCCCCAATAATTATACCCAAGCACCTTTGTTGTTCCAGGTAGATACATGGTGTCTAGCTTTTTTATTTTAAAACCACCTTGGACTATTAGTCCTGCAATATCTCTATTCAAATTACATCCGCCGCAGAAGTAGGAATTTATTGGGTTAAGCCAATCCTGCCATCTTTTAATTGATGGGTCAGGAGCCATTCCGTGTTCACAATATATTAAATGGCCTTTTGGCTTAAGGACTCTTTTCATTTCTTTTAGTGCAGACATTGGGTCAGGGATTGTACAAAGAGCGTAGGTTAAAAGTATAGTGTCGACGCTGTTATCACCTAACGAGATATTTTCAGAAAACTCTTTCAAATACGTTATATCTATTTCAATATTGTTTTTATCTTTTTGTGCAAGTTTAACCATCTCCTCATCTGGCTCAAGTGCATAAAGTTTTTTAACATTTTGCGCCTTATAGAAAGGAAAGTTAAGTCCACTACCTGCGCCGATTTCCAATACTATACCTTCACAAAGAGGAACAACTTTTTCTCTCTGCTTTCTTATTGGTTTTGTTGCACAGCAGAAATCAGTAACCTTTGGCAAAACATATTTCGAATAGAGACCCATGACTTAATCTTTTTAATATTTTTTGAAAAATGGCTCTTCGAGCTCTTTGGGAGTTTCAATGATCTTGCGTTTGATAGTGTTGAAGAAAGCCATTTTACTGATGTTGGTAAATGAAACTTCCTTAGTTTCCTTTTTTAGAATCTTAAGTGTTCTTTTCCAAAGTTTTGGTTTTTCTATATTTTTTGAATTGAATTCCTCGATCACAATATCCTCGTCTTTAAAGACTTCACTTTTAAACTCAGCGTGGCTCTCCAGCGTTACTACACCTACACCTAATTTTTTGAACGTCTCTAAGCGACCATCTTCCTCACTCTTTTGCCATAACGCTCTTATGGTATAATGATAATAGCCATATTCTGCCAAATGGCCAAAAGGATCAATAAACTCATCATCAACAGAAAACTCAGCAATAACCATATAAAGCCCTTAATTTAATCTATGATAAATATATATTTTTGAATTAACAAATTAAAGTTCTAATATTGAACTTATTTCAGAATTGAAGGAAAAAACAAACGTAAATTTATTAAATAATTGAAAGGTTAAAATGAATGAGCATTGCAAGGATCAATATGGTGGAATGGAGATCTGAAGAGGAATTTCTTGAAATATCAGAGCAATATAATAAGGAATCTTCAAAAACGTTTCCAGATGCTGAAATACTATTACGCATAAGAACTACTCCGACCTCGGTGATTGCTATTTCAGTTTTTCCAAATCAAGAAAAAGCTGATGAAGCTAAAATTCAAAGAGATAAGAACTTTGAAAAGCATGGAGCCAAGGTAAAGGATCAATGGTTCTTAGAAGGGGAAGTTGTACAAGCTTACATAAAGCCTGAAAAGTTTGAGCAACATAAATAATGACTCCAATTTTCAATTTTGAGGCGGAGTGGTCCTCTGCCACACTCGCCTGTAAGTCTCTGTTATCTATAAAGTATTTTAGTAGTTTATTTATTTACCTACAAATCTTCATACAAATAGTGTTTTTTTTCAGAGGATTATACCTTTTCTTAGAAGGTCTTTCTTCCGCACCTTAATAGGTTTTTTTGAGATAATGGCGCTTCGTATTTCTCCAATAGGGGGGAAGCCCCAGGAATTAGAGATTGTCTCAGGAAAGTCCTTCCCAAATACCTCTTTATATAAAGTAAGATACTCATCAAAACTTAACGTATCTTGTAGCACAGCTTTTAATTCTGTATTTGATAAAATTTTTTTCTCTTTCATCTGGATACTCCGCCCGCGTGATCAGGCAATAATAGACTTTAATTCTTCAATTTTGAGCCAGGGAACGCGCCTGTGTATCATTCTATGGCAATTTGAACATAACAAACTTAAATCTTCTATTTTTGTCTTCTGGCCTGCTTTTATTTGAGAAACTGGTAGTGTGTGATGACATTCAATAAAGCCAGAACCATGCTTTCCATATTTTTTTTCAAAATCAAAATCGCAACCTTCACATTTGAGGCTCCCAGTATTCTTAAATACTTTTTCTTTTTTTAACTTAATAATCTTCCTATCTCGTTCTCTAAATCGATGTACTCTCATTAATAACTTTCCTTCTTGTATTTCATAGTGAGCATCATCGTCTGAATCATACTTAAGTGAAGGTTCGTTAGAATTAATTAAATCTGAAATAACTCCTGACAAATTCTCCAATTCCTTTTCATTCTTAAAAAAATTATCGAAAATCTCTTTATCTAAAACAGATGCTGATACCAACCCCTTGCCTGTATATTCATCATTAAGCGAGTGGAAATTCATGAGTTTCATATATACGCCATTTGGATTGCGAAAGCTGTCATCAATAGGCTCACCCATTTGAATTTTTAGATTTCTTAGAAGTTCACTCAAGCTTCTCATCTCTTCAGATAACTGATCTGGTATGTTGGGAAAATGTTTTTTGTAAAAATTTAGGGCGAGGATAATCTCATCTCTGGTCCAGGGAGGGTTTCTTTTTTTTCTCTCTTTTTGAATGACGGTTTTACGATTCTTTTCATCGAATTTAATATTTGCCTTTTTTCCATCCGTGAATTGAACCTTTGCCATTCTTTAGCTCATTTATTTTACATTTTGTAGAATGTTCTGACCAAGAGCTTGTCTGTAGAGAAAACGGGCCTGCCCCTTTGCATTTCTGATGGGTAAAATGTAGTGCATCTTATCCTCGTACATTGGTCTTTTCCTTATAAGACCTTGAATAATACCTCCTCTTTTTCTGGTGATTGTATCTTCGTCAGCATCACTATACTGTTCAATATCCTGAATGAATGGCTGGTCGCCAGGAAATCGAAAAACCATTGAACAATCATTGTGAACGTTCTGAGATGTTTCTTCAATATAGGCTAAAATTTCAGGTGCAAAATGCGTTTCATCCAGTAATTTTTTGTTTATCAAAGATCTAATCGAGTCAACAGGAGAGCCAGACGCATTCAACAAATAATCATTTATTTCAGGTGTAAGAACAAATATTCCGCCAACTTCTCTTTCCCCTCTACCCACTACCACATGTTGTTTATCGATTGATGCAGGATCTGCTGCTCTATTTGTGCTTCTTTCGATATGAACAAGATTTCCTGATTTTCCAAGGCGTACGGACAGTTCATGATCTTGAAAACAGTCAGCCCAATTTTCATAGAGGCTTTTGGGTATTGTTAACTCAAAATGACTATAATAGGGCCTGATACCAAACATTCTTGCTCTCTGGATATAGGTGTTTTGCTGTAATTTTCCTTTCACGTTTCTTGAAAAGAAAAAGGAAAGCAGGTTTTTAAAAGTTAGCCCTCTAGAAACAATATTACCTCCAATCGCGAAGGTGAATAAAACCTTGGGATTACACGCTCTATCAACATTCGCACGATCATTTTTGTTATTAATTACGACAACCTGGTTTTTACCTATGTTTTTCAAGACAAATTGTAATATGGCCTCACGTTTATTTTGGTCTGGATAAAGTTTTTGAGCCTCCTTCATAAGAGATTCTGTTAATTTTAGTCCTGTACCTAAGGGATCATTAAGATGTTCAATGACCTTATCCACTATTTTTTTATCTTCTATATGATCGTTTATTTTACCTGCTGTATGTATGAGCATCGAGTAGCATTTATATTCATCATTTTCAGCATCCAAATTTAAATCAGCAGCTCTCAAAAGGTATCTAAGAATAGCTTCTTTCAAATGTTTAGGGCTATCTCCCTCATCTGGCATGAGCATGAGGTTATATTTTGGGGACTCCGTCATAGGGAAGAAAAATGATCTACCCACATAAGCCTTATGAGAGTCCAAATAAACCCACTCTTTTGCATTGTTCCTAAATGTATTGTTGAGATCTAATCGTCCTGGGGTAGCTGTTACTCCAATATATACACCGTCATCATTTAGATTTCCAAGCTTCCCAACACCTTGGTTAATAGCAGTCGCATCTTTATTTAATTTATTTATATTTGCATCTACTGTTGCAAAATCAGCCTCATCATCAATCACGACTCTGTTCCTCATGTAACGGCAGTTTTCGATTAAGTTTTGTAGATTTTTAGAGTTCTTCCTACAAAATATAATTCTTACTCTATCTTGCTTCAGTTGAGACTTCTCCAGGTCAGCAAGCTGAAAATCTCTTAAGGGAGCGGGATTAAGCTGGGTAGCAGATTGAAAGCGGATATAGTTTTGATTTTCCAATTCTGTATTGTCATTCATCACAACAAAAATTGTTCTAAAACCAAGGTCAACGAGTTTACACGTTAATGCTATCATAACCTCTGTCTTGCCAGATTGAGGTTCCCCATAGATAACGAATGATTTAGTTCCTTTTTTTATAACATTTGCTGCTTTTTCTATACCCGTCTCAATAATCGACGTTTCCATTCCAGATTTCTTAAGAAACTCAATTCTTTTCTCATAGATAGGTCCAGCCTGTTCATTTTTTATTTTTACTATAATATCATTTATCTCAGACATTTTTATTCCTGTTTTGCATATGACTATAACGAACGAAGAAACACAACACGGCGGTATTATTTTAGAATTATTAAGCGCGCTGGAAAAGAAAAAAAAAGAGGTGTATCACTCTTTTCGAAGAGGTAAAAGTACTTCTGCTTATTATTTTGAAATCCAAAAGAATGCAAAAAAATCCTTTAATTTTTTTAGGAAAGAGGAAAAAAAGACATTCAAAATAGGGTGCTACATTAAGATCTCGCGAGCACGACGAAGTCCATGGAGATATACTTTTATAAAAGAGCATCAGGATGAAATCGAAGAAATGAGAAGAGAAACGGACCAGGTATTCGTTCTTTTGTTAGCTGGAACAGATGGAGTAGCACTGCTTACCTATGAGAAATTGAAAAAATTATTAGATGAGCAATTTGAAGATAGTGAATGGCTGTCAGTTTCGAGAAAACATAATCAAGTCTACAGAGTTGATGGGCATGATGGGAAAAAGAAACTCAACGTACCCAAGAATAGTTTTCCGTCAGACATAGTGGCGTATATAGAAAGCAAGTTATAGCTCACCTTTCACGACTACCCTCTTTATCTCTTTATTTTCTACTATAGCGTCTACTACGAGATCTATGGGTTGCCGTCCCCATAAGTGTTGAAACGTTTTGGGCATTTTTTTCCCAAAGTGTTTTTCATAAAGATCTACCCATTCAAAGCAATTAAGTCCCTTTGAGAGGGCTTCATCTATTTCTTTTTTACTCAATGGCATATTAGTTCTTTAAAGCTCAGCAGCGTTTAACTGATCAATATTTTGCTTCATTTTTTTAATATCTTTTTTAAGTTTCTTTATAATTTTTTCAAAACTATCAAAGACGATATCGTGTGTTGAATATCCCCCATGTTCAGGTATCAGTAATTCGTTGTCTTCCATCTTAGCCATTTCTAATTTCTCCTGAAAATATCTAATAGCTTTTTTGGTATATTTGATTTGATCCTTTAAATAGTGCTGTTGTTTTATGTATGTAACCAAAGTGTCGACCTATTCCATTTATTTTTTAAAAATGAAATCTCATTAAAAAGAGATATTTTATACATATAATACACACTAAACCTACAATAGCTCTACACGAAATCTACAGATATCCTTCCCCTTTTTTGAGTTCTTTGTCTTTCACAATCTGAAAGAATTTGAGAGCTAAAAGGCATTTCTTATACTTATCAATCTCTGTACTTTTCAGTGCCTCTTCTAAGGTGTCTTGCGCCAATGCTATAAGGGATTTCTGACGATAGAGGACATTGGCATATATCTCGAAATTTGCCGTGCGCATAACGTCATAAAACGCATCATTACTTTTCCAACGCGATATTGTCTCTTCACGTACATCAAGCTTTTTAGCGATATCTTTTGGTTTATGTCCTGCACCCAGAAGATGGGCTGCGATCAATTGCGTTTCATTGAGTTTTTTTGACATTTTATCTCTTAATTTTGGGCTTACCAAAGCCTCTTTTTTTCTTCTTCTCCTCAATAAATGCCAATACCTCTTCACGTGAAAAAAAAGTATGTTCTACAAGTTTGTAAGGGGGTGGAAACTTTCCCGCATGTACCCAGCGAACAATAGTGGATTCACTTACATTAACGATACGTGCAACTTCTTTTCTGGATATATTATCTGAACAGGTCATAGTGGTCTCTCTTACGTTGGCCCCATTTTTGGAGCTATGCGCAAGGCAGATGCCTAGCCAGATACGAACCCGTTGGTTCTGTTAAGAATATTACACCAAACCCGCTGCTTTTTCAAGGGTGGTGATAGGGTTTTTACTCAAAAAATCAGCCCAATTTTGCATTAATGTGCGTCGTTTTTCAAAGAGGGATGAGCGTTGATAAGGCGCTTGGGTATCATTATATATTTTATGTGCCAAGCTGAGTTCTGCGACTTCAAAGGCATCCGTTACTCTCTCTGCTGCCCAGGTACGAAAGCTGGCACGAAACCCATGCACTGTTGTATCGTAGCTTTTAAAGGAGCGTTTTAAAAAGACTAGAGCGGCATTATCAGAAAGGGGTTTATCAGGATCACGCCCATGAAACACAAAGGGGTAGTTATGCTGACGGCGTAGCGTCTCGATGAGGGCTACCGCTTGATCTGATAAAGGTACGGAGTGGGGCAGACGATTCTTCATACGTTGCCAGGGAACCTCCCAGCGCTTTTGCTCAAGATCAAATTCCTCAACGCGCGCCAAACGTGCCTCTGAGGGACGTACGACTGTGAGGAGATTAAGTTGGAGAAGGTGTGCCACCATCCAGGAATGACGATTGAGAGAGGCATAGAGTTTTGGAAGCCGTGTATAGGGGAGGGAGCGGAGATGCTGTATCTTATGGTGGTTGGGTAGGCGTGAAAAATACCGCTCAAGATGGTCTTGCCAGAGCGCAGGATTGGCCCCTTTGTAATATTCCCCCACAATGGCAAACCCAAAGATGATTTTGATGCGTCCCTGCAGTTTTTTCGCGGTATCACGCTTTGTCTGCCATAGGGGTTTTAAGACCGCAATAATGTCGTGGGTCGTTAAGTCTGGAAAGGCTTTCTGGTCAAGAAGGGGATAGGCAAGACGCCTCAAGGACGAGCGCCAATCATGGGCATGCTTTTTATTTGTCCAATTATGTTCCTGTTGGGCAATACACATCTCTGCCACATGCGAAAAACGAAGGGTTGCGTGACGGCGTTGGCGTTCTTCACGGCGGTGTTTTTGTTCTAAAGGGTCTTTCCCCTCTACTAATAATTGGCGCTGTTCAAAATGGATCTGACGCGCTTTGATGAGAGGTATTTCTGGGTAAGTGCCAAGCGCCATAACACGGGCGCGTTTGTTGATCATATAGCGATGTTCCCAGCGTCCTTTATTGGGGGCGGTTTTGGTAAGGCAGAGGCCTTGCCCATCTGAGATTTTTTTGCCAATGGGGAGTGTTTTTATTTTTGCAAGCGTCAGTTTCATGGGTCTCTCTCCTTTCTTTTCCCACCCACAAATTTACCCACAAATGGGATGGAATAGGCTGACACAGAGTGAACGGGAATAGGAGAGACGAATCAACCAAAACTATAGTGTGCACTGGTATTTGACACGTGGTGACATGAAATAGTTGTATCTACTGGCGGACAGGATGGGATTCGAACCCACGGAGGAGTTTCCCCCTCACTCCCTTAGCAGGGGAGCGCCTTAAACCACTCGGCCACCTGTCCACCTAAATGGGTACAATGGTATTCGTTTCTATTCAAGGATAAAAAGTCAACTAGATAACATTCAATATTATTTGTAGCGTTTACTATTCAGAACGTTAAAAATATAAGTATGTACAAGATCCTAATGCTCTCATTTGTTTTCCTTTCGTTAGACCAGCTGTCAAAATGGCTCGTAGTTTTCTATCTTGATTTACAACAAAAGCATTTTTTAAACCTTAATAATCAGTTTATAAATTTTTATATGGCCTGGAATAAGGGAATAAATTTCGGCTTATTTGAAGGCGACAGTGTTTTCCAAGCTTATGGTTTGACTGCTATTTCAATTTTAATTTCAATAGTGTTTTTTGTTTGGCTCAGAGGCTCGTCAAGTTTTTTGATTCAAATCCTAGTCGCGTTAGTTATTGGAGGAGCATTAGGTAATGCAATCGATAGGCTTTTGTATGGAGCAGTTGCTGATTTCATAAATATAACCTGCTGTGGATTTAGAAATCCTTATTCTTTCAATTTGGCTGATGTATTCATTTTTATTGGGCTAATTGGGTTACTGATTTTCAAATTTGATGAGAAACAAAACTAGTAAGGTTGCCGAATCTTCTTTGATGTACTAATAATAGTATGCTAATTTTAATTCATACTAAATCTGGTGGTTGAAAAACATGAATTTAGAAAACATTGGCTTATCTTCTAAGAATTTAGATCCAAGTCGAATAAGGCAGCTCGATTTAAATACCAGCAACCAAATTGCAGCTGGTGAAGTTATTGAAAGACCCAGTTCAGCTTTAAAAGAATTGGTTGAAAACTCAATAGACGCTGGAGCAACCTCAATAGATATAGTGTATGCAAATGGTGGGAAGTCCTTTTTAAGCGTTAAAGACAATGGACATGGAATAAATAGGGAGGACTTATCACTTGCTTTATCAAGGCATGCAACATCCAAAATAAGTACAATTGGTGATTTAACAAATATTAACAGTCTTGGGTTCAGAGGAGAGGCTCTTGCTGCTATCGGTGCAGTTGCTGAATTAACAATTAAATCGAGATTTTTAGAATTGGGAGAGGCATTTGAAATTTCCAGTATTTATGGGGAAGTAAAAGAAGTTAAACCCTCCCAGTATCTTGAAGGTACTCTTATAGAGGTAAAAAACATTTTTCAGTCTGTTCCTGCCAGATTAAAGTTTTTGAAAACCGACAGGGCAGAAGGGATATCTATTCTAGAGGTTGTAAAGAAATTATCATTATCAAACCCAGAAATAGGCTTTAAGCTTTATGAAATTAAAGATGAAGGAAATCCAAGAGAAATTCTTCGTCTCACCAGTTCCACAGACTATAATTGCTTGAGCTTAAGAATAAAAGAAGTTCTGAAAAATGCATTTATGGAAAACTCGTACCAAGTGGACTTCAAAAGTGAAAATATAAAAATCACTGGCTATATAAGTTCACCCACTTTTGTTTCTGGCAATGCTAGTAATTGCTATTTTTTTGTAAATGGAAGATTTGTGAGAGACAGAACTTTGTTTAGCTATTTGAGGATGGCATACGGGGATTTATTGGAAAAAGCAGGGTTTCCTTCAGCAGTGCTTTTTTTGACTATTCCAAGTAGAGAGATAGACGTTAATGTGCACCCATCTAAAATGGAAATAAAGTTCAAAAAACTAGAGCTTATTAGGCAAGGCCTAAAGTCAGCAGTACGCCAAAGCTTGAATTTTGAGAAATTTAATACAAGAAATCATTTAAGCAAACAGGCTTATTCTTATTTTAGGAAACACGAAAGCTCTAATAGCTATCAGAAAGCTGATTTTTCTAATAATCAAAATGACAGCCTTGAACTAGAAATGGATGTAAACACATCTAAAAGATTTGATAGAGAAGATGGTTTCACAAGCGAGAATAAAGATCTTCAAAATCATGAAAATAACATGCTCGGGACACCCAAAGCACATTTGTTCAAGAATTTTATAGTTGCGCAAAATGATAACGAGTTAGTCATAATTGACCAACATGCGGCGCATGAAAGAATACTTTACGAAAAACTTAAGGCACAAAAATGTGATCAAGGGATCGCTGTCCAGGAGTTGTTAGTCCCCGAGATAGTGGAGTTAACGAGCATTGAAGTAGACGTCATTATTGAAAAACAAAGCATAATGAAGCAATTGGGTTTGGAGATAGAAAGGTTCGGTCCAGCGTCATTATGTATTAGAGGAGTGCCTGCATTACTGGGAGAAGTATGTCCCAAAACATTACTGATCGATCTCCTGGAGGATTTAGAGAATCTTGATACTTTTGAGAGCTTGGAAAATAAAATTGACAAAGTATTTTCTAGTATGGCCTGTCATGGATCAGTTAGGTCCGGCAGAATACTAAAGTATGAGGAAATGGAGAACCTTCTAAGAGAAATGGAAAAAACTCCTAATAGTGATCAATGTAATCATGGTAGGCCCACCTACTTAAAGCTAGACTTAGAAAAAATAAATAAATTGTTTGGGCGGACGTAATAATGGGTGTGGATTTAGGACTAGTAGCATCGTTGCTAGGAGTGCTAGTTATAGCGTTTGGTATTATACTATTAAGATTATTGCAAACTTCACGCAATTCTGGAGCAGATAACAATAAACAACTTCAGGGTGCTTTGAGAGATTTATCAGCGAACCAACAGCAAATTGTTGGGAGCATAAAAGTTATCACTGATACACAAACTACTTCGCAGGCAGCTATTATAAAACATGTAGAGAGCCGGCTAGAAGAGATACAAAAGTCAATATCATCTTCACTGTCAGGTAGCTCTGTAAAGACAGCACAAACTTTAGGAGAGCTACAACAGAGACTGCAGACTATCGATAAAGCGCAAACAAATATAGAAAAGTTGTCGGGAGAGGTTTTGGGCTTACAGGAGATTTTATCTAATAAGCAGGCGAGAGGTATTTTTGGTGAAATACAGCTCAAAGACATCGTTAGTAAAGCTCTTCCATCAGATTCGTATGATTTCCAATTCACGTTATCTAATGGAAAACGGGCAGATTGTATAGTTTACTTGCCAGAGCCTCAAGGTAACATAGTTATCGATAGTAAGTTTCCTCTAGAGGCTTACAATGCTATGATAACAAACACAAATGAAGTTGATAGAAACAGGAATATTCAACAGTTTCAGATTTCAATAAAAACACATATAAAAGATATTTCAGAAAAATACATTATTGAAGGAGAGACTGCAGATGGCGCTATATTATTTCTACCATCAGAAGCTATCTATGCTGAACTACACGCAAATTTTTCAAAGTTAGTAAACGAAGGTTTTGAGTCTCGTGTTTGGATTGTCTCACCCACTACACTGATGGCCACGTTAAATACCATGAGAGCAATATTGAAAGATGAGAGATTGCGTCGTCAAACCAGCCACATTAGAGCACAGTTAGACCTATTATATAAAGATATGCTGCGATTAGAGGGGCGGATTATTAATTTGGATAAACACTTCACTTTAGCATCAAAAGATGTTGATGAAATAAAAGTTTCAGCAAAAAAAGCTTCAAAACGAGCTTTTAACATCGAGCGTTTTGAATTTGAAGAATTATCACATGCTGATACTAACGAAAAAGTTGGTTCGGTCGAAACTGAGAAAATTGGGGAAGACGAACTTTCAAAAAAAATTAAACTAATCTAACAAGTATAGGAGTAAAAAATGAATAAACTAATATTAATTGGATCGTTTCTAGCCATTTTGTGTCTTCCTAGCTGTGGTACAGTCGGTGGAGCAATAAGTGGGCTTGGTGCCGACCTTGATATGGTGGGAGGAGCTATTGCAGGGTATTAACGCTTTGATAAGACTGGATATGCTAAAAACGCATGAATGGTATGCATATTGTTCTATTCTAAAATAACCATCCTTAGCTTATGTTCCAATCAATTAAAGGGAAATTATTATGAGCTATACTAATAAAGGATATCAATCTTTAACTTCAAAAGCAATGAAGGCAGAGATGCTGGAACCAGACGTGGAACTAGAGCTAGCTAGAAGTTGGCATAAAGAGGGGTGCGAGAAATCTTTGCATAGGTTAGTTAATGCCTACATGAGACTGGCAGTATCTATGGCATCAAAGTACGTCAAATACGGAATAGACACTAGCGAACTCATTCAAGAGGCTGGCATTGGACTGATGAAGGCAGCTGAAAAGTTTGACCCTGAAAGAGGCGTCCGATTTTCAACCTACGCTACTTGGTGGATAAAGGCCTCCATACAGGACTTTGTATTACGAAACTGGTCATTGGTTAGGACTGGTTCAACAGCCTCGCAAAAATCGCTCTTTTTTAATTTGAAGAGAGTAAAGACCCAAATTGAGCGTGAATTCGAGAAGTCAGGTGCTTCCGTCGACTATGGGTCACTAAACTCGATGGTTGCAGAGAAAATGGGAGTGTCACTAAGAGACGTGCAAATGATGGATACAAGGTTATCTGGTGGGGACTTCTCTCTAAATTCACTGCAGCAGGGCGAAGAAGGAAGAGAGTGGATAGAGACAATCGAAGACGAAAATTCGCATGGTGCCGAAAAGGTCGAAAAAGATAAAGACGATGGAATTGTGAAATATTGGATAAAAGAAGCCATAGAAACCTTGAATGAAAGGGAAAAAACAATTGTTGTAGAACGCAAGCTTCGTGATAAACCGCGAACTCTGGATTCCATCGGAGGAGAACTTGGTGTTTCCAAAGAGAGGGTAAGGCAATTGGAAGCGGAAGCACTAAAAAAGCTCAGAAAGCATTTTGAGACACGCATTGGGATTAGATCATCATCAATTATCTAGACACGAAAGATTGAATACTATACATTTTCGGCTTACTTTAGGTTCAAATGTCTAAAAAAAAGAGAAAATGGAAAAAGTCCTATTAATTATCTCTGGGGGAATAGCTGCGTATAAAGCCCTAGAGCTGATCCGGTTATTCAAAAAAGCGGATAAGCAAATAAAATGTATTGCTACTGACAGTGCTATGACATTTATTACCCCAGCATCAGTCGAATACTTGTCTGGTGATGTACTGAGGACAAGCCTTCAAGATCCAGAACAAGAAATGAAAATGGGGCATATCGAATTAGCAAGATGGCCAGATATAGTATTGGTCGCACCAGCAACTGCTAATATCATTTCATCTGTTGCGAACGGATTGGCAGGAGATCTTGCACAGACAGTACTTATGGCAACTACTAAGCAAATAGTTTTTGCGCCCTCAATGAATGTTAGAATGTGGGAAAACAGATTATTTCAAAAAAATATAGAGGTTCTAAAATCAAACGGGTCAAAATTTCTGGGTCCTAGTGAAGGTGAAATGGCCTGTGGAGAGTATGGAATAGGCAGGATGATGGAACCGCAACAAATAATTAAGTCCCTTATCTAGAAGTAATATACGTGTTGAAATCAAAAAAAGTTTTGGTCACTGCTGGACCTACTCGAGAATACCTAGATGATATTAGATTTATTGGAAATAAAAGCTCTGGAAGGCAGGGGGCAGAAATTGCAAGATGTTTACTTGAGCTTGATGCAGATGTCACATTAATAATAGGTCCAGTAAATTTGGAGCTATCAAGCTTAGGTAAGGTCATTCAAGTAGAAACAGCTATAGAAATGGATTACGCGGTTAATGAAGCAGGCCCATTTGATATCGCGATATGTGCTGCAGCTGTCGGTGATTGGCGACCCAAAGAAAAGGCAAAGACAAAAATAAAAAAAACGTCGAAAGGTAAGCCACCAGTATTAGAATTAGTAGAAAACCCAGATATTTTAAAAAATTTATGTATTAGTGAAAATAGACCCAAACTGGTGATCGGATTTGCAGCTGAGACGGATAATTTGTTAGCTAATGCAAGGTCAAAGTTAAAAAATAAAGGATGTGATTGGATTGTTGCTAATAATGTGAGTGCTATGAGTCAAAATATGGGTGGTGAGGAGAATGAAGTTATCATAGTTAAGAGAGACCAAGAAATTAAATTGGAGAGACAAAGTAAAGAGGCAATAGCAAAGCTTATTTGCAAAAAAATAGTTGATGAAATTTCAGCTTAAAGCTTTTTTATTTTTGTATCTAGTACCAGAACAATGCTTTATGTTTAAATCTTGATATAGTTTTTTGGGTCAAGATTGTGAGAAATTATAAATGGATGATCAAGTAGATAGTGAATATTTCGAACGCTATAAAAGGCATATTTTAATTAGAAATATTGGAGGCCTAGGTCAGAGAAGACTTGTACAAGCTAAAGTACTTGTTGTTGGTTTAGGGGGAATTGGCTCAACTGTTCTACAGCATTTAGCGGCAGCAGGAATTGGTAAAATAGGCATAGTTGACCAAGATAACGTTGAACTATCTAATTTACAGAGACAAACAATTTATACATATGAAGATATTGGAAGAAATAAAGTCACTGTTGCGTCAAATTTCGTTAAAAAATTGAATAAAAATGTTGGTACAATTGAGTACGACTTCTTTTTAGATTCAAATAATTCTGCAAATATAATCAGTGAGTACGATGTAGTATTGGACGGTACTGACAATATAGAAGCAAGAAAACTTATTAATCAGTGCTGCGTTCAACAAGATAAACCTTTGATATTTGGAGGCGTGTCTGGTTGGGAAGGTCTAGTTAGTTTATTTGTTTATAACCAGAGTGCGTGCTTTGAATGTATCTTTTCGAGTTCCGAAAAAAACCCTCTTTTTTTGGACTGTAGCTCAGAAGGCGTCTTGGGAGTAACAACTTCATTGGTAGGAACATTGATGGTAGCAGAGACAATTAAGTTTATATGCGGCACAGGTCAACTTCTTACAAACAAGCTCCTCATTTGCGATGCTCTTAATGGGGTAACTGAGATTTTAAATGTTCAGAAAAATAAAAAATGTAGTACGTGTAAAAATGTAACTTCGTTATAGCATACTTGGTACTATCTGATCAGGTGGACGGTGACCATCTAAATATGTTTTTATGTTAATTATGACCTTCTCACCCATCTCAATTCTTCCTTCTAATGTCGAAGAACCCATGTGAGGCAATAGGAAGACATTTTTCAAGCTTTTAAAATCCGATCCAATAATTTCTTCACTATCATAAACATCAAGTCCAGCTCCCCCTAATCGTCCATCCTTCAGTTGCCTTACTAATGCTCTTTGGTCGATGATCTCTCCTCTTGAAATATTTACTAAATATGCAGTAGGCTTCATTTTTCCAAGACATTTTGAATTAAGCAAATACAATGAAGATTGATTAAGTGACGCACTAACAACTAAAATATCAATTGTGGCTAGCATTTTCTCCAATTCTTCCCAGTATCTTGCTGACAAGCTCTTTTCAATGTTTTCGTGCAACCGTCTCCTGTTATGGTAATTTATATCTAGATCAAAAGCCTTTGCTCTCTTTGCGATTGCTTGACCAATCCTTCCCATACCTAGAATCCCCAGTTTTTTCCCTGTGATTCTCATTCCGATCATTGCAGATGGGCTCCAACCTTTCCAGTTTCCGGACTGCATCTCTTCGTGGCCCTCCCTTAACTTTCTAGGAATTGCTAAAATCAAAGCCATTGTCATATCAGCAGTGTCAGTAGTTAAAACACTGGGGGTATTTGTAACAATTATACCTCTTTGTGATGCTGTTTTTATATCAATATGATCGTAACCCGCTCCATAATTTGCAATTAATTTTAGATCTGAGTTTGCTGCGCTCAAAAGACTGGCGTCTATCTTATCACCAATAGTAGGAACAAGAACCTGAGCTTCTTTTACAGCAGATAACAATTCCTTTCTACTAACTGGGTATTCTGCGTTGGAAAGATCAACATTAAATAACTCCGTCATTCTCTTTTCCACTTGGTCTTGAAGTTTCCTTGTTATTATAACTTTGGGTTTTTTCATTGCTATTGATTATACGATCGTTTTTGGTATTTCTTTATTATGGTTATGACCAGTCATAGAGATATATTATCTAATATCAAATTGTTTTCAAAAGTATTTGTTCTAGCGGCATTAATAAATTTATTTCCAGCCGTGGATGTCGTGTTTGCCAGTGACGGTTTAACAATCAGTAAAAAAACGGGTCTACCACTACCCAGGTTTGTATCTTTGAAAGGCAATGAAGTAAATTTAAGAAGAGGGCCAAGTTTAGATTACAAAATTGATTGGGTATATAAAAGAAAAAACCTACCACTAATGATTGTAAGTGAGTTTGGTCACTGGAGAAAGGTTACTGATTTTGAAGGCTATTCAGGCTGGATATATAAAGATCTGCTTTCTGGATCACGATATGTTATTGTAAAGAAAGAAGAAACTCTTTTAAGAAATAAAGCTAGCTTTGATTCTTTAGGAAAAGCAATATTGAAAAAAGAGGTGATTGGAAAATTAATTGATTGTGAGGGTTTATGGTGTTTCATTCGAATTAAGAATATGCGTGGATACGTACTTGCCGAGGATATATGGGGGACTGAAATCAATAAAAAATATTGATTTATGGAAGAAATCTATATCCTCTTCCTCTGACCGTTTTTAGATGCTGAGGATTTTTTGGGTCTGGCTCTATTTTTTTACGTAGTCTTGTAATTTGTACATCGACATTTCTTTGGTTGAGATCCTTTTTCTCCTGATTAAGACTTAAGTTTTTTAAAACCATTCCCCTACTTATTGTTTTTTCGGGATTAAGCACCAAAAAATTCAAAAGACTAATTTCTAGGTTTGTTAGCTTTATTAAACGATTTTCGTGGTAGAGTTCCATCCGGTACAAATCAAAGACTTTATTTCCAATTTCAGTGTACCGATTAGTTTCAGAGGAATGTTTCCTATTATTTCTTAACAATAGCCTTTCCAATCTAAGCAGGAGTTCTTTTGGCTCAAATGGTTTGGTTAGATAATCATCGGCGCCTATTTCCAAGCCAGAAATTTTGTCTTTGGATTCTCCTTTTGCTGAGAGAAATATCGCTGGAACATTTGTTCTCTTCCTAATATTCTCCAGTAATTCAAGACCATTTTCTCCCGGCATCATTATGTCTATTATTAACAAATCAAATTCAAAGTAATTTAAAAGACTTCTAGCCTCTGTAGAATTACGCGCACTTGAGACCAGAAAGTTCTTTTTGCTTAAATAGGCACTGAGTAGAGATAAAATACGCTTATCATCATCAACAAGTAACAAATGTGCATTGTTTTCCGACAAGAGAATCCTCTTCAGAATTGCTTGGAGTATCTTTATCTTTTTACCAATATCATTATAATACGTCTAATGTATATAAAACTTTATATGACATCGGATTCAAAATCTGGAAAAACTAAAAAAATTTCGATATGCAGTGTTAAGTAAAACAGTGAGGTAACTTTTAATGGTTGATTCTTATGAAAATTTAGAAGGAAAAATTTGGCTTGATGGAGAGCTGGTTGAATGGAAGGATGCGAAGTTTCATTTGCTTACTCATGCTCTGCATTATGGTTCATCCGTATTTGAAGGTGAAAGAGCGTACGGTGGAAAAATATATAAAAGTTACGAGCATTCCGAGAGACTTAAAAAATCTGCAGAGTATGTTGATATGCTAGTTCCCTACAGCACTGATGAACTTGAAATGGCTAAAAGCAAAGTTCTTAACGCAAATAGACAAAAGGATGCTTACGTGCGAGCTGTGGCTTGGCGAGGGTCTGGACCTGACATGGGAGTAGCATCTTCTAGAAACCCGGTCAGAGTGGCAATTGCCTCTTGGGAATGGGGGGCGTACTATGGAGATGCCAAGATGAGAGGTGCGAAATTAGATATTTCAGATTGGAAAAGACCAAGTCCAGAGACTATACCTTGCTTCGCAAAAGCATCAGGATTATATATGATCTGCACAATGTCCAAGCATGCAGCGGAGGCTAAGGGATGCTCTGATTCTTTAATGCTGGACTACAGGGGTTACGTTGCAGAAGCAACTGGAGCAAATATTTTTTTTGTGAAGGACAATAAAGTGCATACTCCCAAGCCAGATTGCTTTTTAAATGGGATTACAAGACAAACTGTGATAGGAATTCTTGAAAAAACTGGAGTTGAAGTTATTGAGAGGCATATTGAACTGACTGAGCTAGAGGGTTTTGAGCAATGCTGGTTAACAGGAACAGCGGCTGAGGTGACTCCAGTTGGACAAATTGACCAATTTAATTTCGAAGTTGGTGAATTAGCCAAGCAAGTTGCTAATGAGTATGAAAAAGAAGTAAGGTCATAGTAGAAAATAGCTGCAGATCGGAAAATTGAATTGAGAAAAATAATTGTTGATACCGATCCAGGTCAAGATGATGCATTAGCATTAATGACTGCATTTGGTGCAAAAGAGCAGCTAGTTGTTTTAGGGATCACATGTGTTGCAGGGAATGTGCCACTAGATTTAACCTCTGTTAATGCATTGAAAATATGCGAACTTAGCGGCGTATTTGATGTTCCAGTCTTCTTAGGCAGTGCAACCCCACTTGAAAGGAAATTAGTTACCGCTGAGCATGTACATGGTAAGACGGGGCTTGATGGAACTGAGCTGCGAGTTAGAAATAAAGAAGTCGAGCTCACTAGTGCAATGGATTTTATAATTGAGTGTGCAGAAAAATATAGAGACGAAAAAATTACTATTTGTGCTCTTGGCCCACTTACTAATATAGCAAAAGTACTTACAAAAAATCCTGGAGTAACTGGTGCCATAGATGAAATTGTATTAATGGGGGGAGGTTTTTTTGAGGGCGGCAACATAACACCTGCAGCAGAATTCAATATATATGTCGATCCAGAGGCAGCAAAAATTGTTTTGGATAGTGGTGTCAAAATAACAATGCTTCCGTTAGACGTTACACACAAAACTTTGGTTCAAAGGGACTTTCTTGAGAAATTACGTAAGTCTGGAAAAAATAGTGCAAGAGAAGCAGCAAAACTTTTAGATTTTTTTGAAAGATATGATGTAGAAAAATATGGAAGCCAAGGAGGGCCTTTACATGATCCTAATGTTATAGTCTATTTGCTAAATCCAGCAATATATAAAGGAAAATTGGTAAATGTTGAGATTGAGATCAACTCAGAATTAACAAGGGGAATGACTGTTGTGGATTGGTGGAGAGTTACAAACCGAAAACCTAACGCGTACTATATTAACGATGTGAAAGACGATAAATTTTTTGAAATTGTCTTGAATAAGGTTTTGAGTTTAGAGATATAATTTTAGTAAATTTGATATTAAAGGAGAATACGCTGGATAAAGAAGAGACAGAAAAAAAATTTAAGTCGACAATTAACTATCAGAGCTCCACTAGAGATCTGCTTAGCTACATTAAAAAAATCTTAAGCCAAAACAAAGCAGTCGACATCACAGAAATACATGTAGATCAAAATTTTTCCGAATTTGAGAAAATACTGATTGCTTCAGGCTCTTCCAATAGACAAGTTGTTGCTTTAGCCGAGAAAGTTCAAGAAGGAGTTAAAGGTTTATTTCGCATTAACTGCAAAATTGAAGGCAAAGAAAATGCGGACTGGATTTTATTAGATTTTGAAGCTGTGATTGTTCATATCTTCAAACCAGAAGTGAGAGAGTATTATCAAATAGAGAAAATGTGGAAAGGACATCTCAGGGAGACCTAGAGTTAGTTTAATTAAAATGAAAATAATTATATTCGCTCATGGTAAGATCACAAAGGGTCCTGAACTTGAATTAGTTTCGGACTATGTAACACGATTTAACAAACAATTTAACAACGATTTTTTCACTTCTTTAGAGATTTCAGAGTCAGCTGAGGCAGAAAGAAAATTTAACGGTAAAGTTGCGAAAATGTTGGACCTAAGGGAATCAACTGTGTTACTTGACAGAAATGGCGAACATTATGACTCAGAGAGTTTTGCCAACTTTTTAACTTCACTTTCAGAAAAAGGTATTAAAAAGACATATTTTATTATTGGTGGAGCCTCGGGATTCCCGAAACAACTCGCTTTAAATGCCAAAAAACTTTTGGCAGTCTCTAAGATGGTCTTCCCTCACAAAATTGCTAGGCTGATTTTGGTTGAACAGCTTTACAGAGCAAAATGTATCATAAATCGACACCCTTACCATAAGGCTTGAGTTTTTATGTATAGGGCTAAAAAGAAATCGACTGTATTATGTATTCTGGATGGGTTTGGAATAAGACAGGAGAAAGAGGGAAATGCAGTATCTTTAGCAAAAACGCCTACCATAGACCGA
Source organism: uncultured Alphaproteobacteria bacterium (assembly GCA_902584635.1). Lineage (GTDB taxonomy): Bacteria > Pseudomonadota > Alphaproteobacteria > Rhodobacterales > Rhodobacteraceae > CACIJG01. Next base: position 665 of record CACIAQ010000026.1, on the reverse strand, counting down.
CTCTTAAGCAATTATCCTAATAGCACTTTAACTACATTTGGTCAGAAGGTTGGTCTCCCGGATGGCCAAATGGGTAATTCTGAAGTAGGGCACTTGCATATAGGTTCCGGACGAATAGTGCAAAGTATGTTGCCAAGAATAGATGATGCAATAGCAAGTGGGGCGCTAAGTAAGAATAATGATTTATTACAAATATTATCAGATACAAAATCAAGAGGAGGCGAAGTTCATGTTGCTGGATTAATTTCCAGAGGCGGTGTGCATGGACATATAAGGCACGTAGAAAGTTTGATGGAGATTGCTGCACAAAATAGTTTGAAAGTTAACTTGCATTTATTTTCAGATGGTAGAGATGTGGAGACAAAAACAAGTGTTAAAGAGATGAAAGGCTTGATAAATGATCTTCCTAATAATGTAAAAGTTGCAACGCTTATGGGAAGATATTATGCGATGGATAGAGACTCTCGTTGGGATAGAACGCAGAAAGCTTATGAGGCAATTGCGAATGGAGCTGGTAAATGTTATGCCGACCCACTTAAGGCTATTAAAGACTCCCACGATAGTGGGGTCACCGATGAATTTATTGAGCCTGTTGTATTGGGTCAATATACCGGTATAAATGGAAAAAATGATACATTGGTCTTCTGTAATTTTCGAGCTGACCG
>CACIAQ010000025.1 GCA_902584635.1 uncultured Alphaproteobacteria bacterium | reverse complement strand
ACTCTTCAATTTTTCCATCTCCCTCAAACGCCAAAACTTTAGTTACCGTCTGATCTAAAAAGTCGCGGTCATGTGAGACCAGTAATAACGTACCTTCATAATTAATGAGTATCTCTTCAAGCATATCGAGCGTTTCCATATCGAGATCGTTTGTTGGTTCATCAAGAATAAGACACGATTTGGGGTCGGCTAAAATCTTTGCAAGTTTTAAGCGATTTTTTTGTCCACCGGAAAGCGTACCCACTTTATCGAGCACAACACTTGGATCAAACATAAAGTCTTTCAAATATCCGTAGATATGCCGTGTCTTTCCTCGGACATCAATATAGTCGCCTCCATTGGGTGCCATCACATCTTTTAATCGATCGTTTGGTCTCAAATCACTTCGATTTTGGTCAAAATATGAAAACTCGATTGTCTTTTGGACTTTCACACTTCCACGATCGGCTTCTAATTCTTTAAGAATAAGTTTTAGAAATGTTGATTTTCCTGATCCATTTTTTCCGATGATCCCAATACGGTCCCCTCTCTTAATACGGATATTAAAACCATTTAGGATATTAATTGTTTCATCATCATTCTGAAATGATTTATGAACATTATAAAATTCACAAATGACTTTCGTATGATTATCGAGATCTTTAATCGGTTCATAACTGATCTTTTTTGTGGCACGACGATAGGCCGACTCATCCGCATTTAACTTATCTCTCATCTCGCGCACTTGACTGAGGCGTCGTACGTTTCTTTTTACGCGTGCCTTCACACCGCGGGAAGCCCACTCTACCTCCTGGGCTACAATTTGTTTTCTTTTTTGAAGTTCACGTTCTTCTTGCTCCAAAAGCATGGTGGACCATTCGTCAAAAAACTTAAATCCTTTTGGGCTCACTTTGAGTTTTCCTCTATCCAGCCAAAATACCTTATTTGTTATATTTTCCAAAAAGCGTTTATCGTGGGAAATACAGAGTATCGCACCCTGATAATTGTTCAGATAACCTTCTAGCCAACTAATTGCTTCAAGATCCAAATGGTTAGTTGGTTCATCAAGCAACAATATGTCAGGCTCTTCGACAAAGGCTTTTGCCAAGCCCGCTCTTCGAAGCTGCCCTCCCGATAGCATTATCATTGGTTTTTTTACATCCAAATCGAGTGCTTCGGCCACAATATCCACTTTATATTGATAGAGTTCCCGATCTTCACCTTTAATATTATTAAAGATAAAATCGAATACCGTTTCCTTTTCATTCGGTTGAAAGTCTTGGACTAAATATCCTATTGTTGTTCCAGGATTTTCCCAGCGATCCCCTTCATCCAGTGACTTATCACCTGTTATAATATTCATAATTGTTGATTTACCCACACCATTTTTTCCAATAAGAGCAATGCGGCTACCTTGATGTATATTTAAACTAAGATCCTCAAATACCGGTATATCTTTATATTGAACGAGCGCATCTTTTACAGAAAATATAAGTTGTGAAGACATTAATTTATTAAGAATAAATAGTGTTTTTTTATGGCGCACCGGGGAGGATTCGAACCCCCGACCCCCTGATTCGTAGTCAGGTACTCTATCCAGCTGAGCTACCGGTGCAGTTATTGCGAATTTAATGAGGAGTTATCGAATTGTAAATAAAATTTCTTTCATATATCAATGGTTCAATTATTACAAATAGCTAATTGACAATAAAGCTCGTTTCGATTACTCAATAAAGCTTGAAGGGATTTGTGTAATGAAAAGAACATATCAACCCAGTAACCGAGTTAGAAAGCGTCGCCACGGCTTTCGTTTGCGTTCAGCAACAAGCGCTGGCAGAAAGATACTCAACCGACGACGAGCACGCGGTAGAAAGACGTTATCCGCATAATATTCTAGTAGTCTTGACGACTGCAGGGGATTACTTATGGATATCCAAACAATCAAGAAGCGCCGAGACTTTCTTAAAGGTAATAACGCACCCTACGCCGCTATGCCATCAGTGGTAGTTCAAAGCTACATGCGAACGGATGAAGTCGTGGAGACAGATGAATCCGTAATGATGGGTATTACATGTTCGAAAAAAGTTGGAAATGCTGTCAAACGAAACAGAGCAAAACGACGATTAAGAGAGGCAGGAAAGATTGTACTTAAGGAAATCGGTATGAAAAAAACGAACTATATTTTCATTGCCCGAAAGGATACAACTGTCAAAGTAAAATTTACCGATCTTTGTAATGATATAGAAACCGGAATAAAGAAGCTATATGGCCAGGAGAAAGGTAAATAGATGCTTGTAAAAATTATTTCCTTTCCTATTCACATATATCGCCTTTTCATTAGCCCGTTAACTGGAAAGAATTGTCGCTTTGAGCCAACATGCTCTGAATACTCTTTAGCAGCCTTAAAAACCCATGGGATTTTTTATGGATCCTATCTGTCTATAAAGCGAATACTTAAATGTCATCCTTTTAGCCGATACTCTGGTTATGATCCTGTACCGAATAAAAAAAAATCAAAAGACATCACTCGATAAATCGATTGAATTAAGTCATTAGTAACCATATATTAGTCGCAGAATATTTAAGAGAAGGCAGAGCAGATGGATGATCAGAATAAAAACCTTTTATTGGCAACGTCCCTAAGTTTTTTAGTACTGCTTGGTTGGATGCTCATGTTTCCACCAGAGCCGATAGAGGAATTGAGCCCTGAGCAAACAAAAGAACAAGTTACACAAGAAGACACCCAAACAGGTACGGGTCTTAGCACTCCAGTACAAGTTGATACTAACCAAAGTAGGCAAAAAATAAATACATCTGCAGACGCACCGCGAGTACCAATAGAAACATCGCGGCTATCCGGGTCATTATCTCTAAGAGGTGGTAAAATAGATAGCCTTAAACTATTAGATTATTTTGAGACACAAGAACAGAACTCGAAGAATATTGAGCTTTTTCAGTATGAAAATGAAAACTATTATGCTGTCTATGGATGGTCATCACGAGACAGAGAAAATGTACCAAATCCTAATACTGTCTGGAACCTTGCAAAAGGTAAATCGCTTACACCCAATACACCTGTAACTCTACAATGGACAAGCCCAAAGGGGGTCATTTTTGAAAGAGAAATGTCCATTGATGAAGATTTTCTTTTCACTATAAAGCAGCGCGTGTTTAATCAATCAAATGCGACCATTGATTTGGCGGCTTATGGGATATTAGCTCGTCATAGCGCTCCCGAAACTATTGGCTTTTACATTCTTCATGAAGGTATAGTAGGATATGATGATGGCGAACTCGTAGAGTTATCATATGACGATATTACAGATCAAAAATACGATGATAGAGAGCGTGCCAACCTTGAAATCTATGAAATAACAGAAAATGGCTGGATTGGGTTTACCGACAAGTATTGGATGTCAACACTCGTAGGTGAACCACAAAGTAAATTTAAAATGGCTAGCAAATATAACGGAACAAACGATATTTACCAAGCTGATATTCGTCATCCTCTGCAGAGCATTGGGTCTGGACAATCTGCGGAAGTAAAAACATATCTATTCGCGGGTGCTAAAGAGGTTAATACGATAAAAACGTATCAGAACGAGGCCGATTTTACTGACTTTATAGACACTGTTGACTGGGGATGGTTTTTCTTTTTAACGAAACCAATTTTTTCCTTACTTGATTATTGTAACAAGCTTGTTGGGAATATGGGGTGGGCGATAATTCTTCTTACGTTGGTTGTAAAGACAGTATTACTGCCACTTGCTTATAAATCTTACGTTTCAATGTCGAAGTTAAAGCAACTACAACCAGAGATGGAAAAGATAAAAAAGAGGGCCGGCGATGATCGGATGAAGTTACAGCAAGAGATGATGGCTTTGTACAAGAAAGAAAAAGTCAATCCTGCTGCCGGTTGTTTACCTATACTATTGCAAATTCCGATATTCTTCTCACTATATAAAGTCCTTTTTGTTACTATTGAAGTAAGGCATGCTCCGTTCATAGGGTGGATCACCGACCTCTCAGCTCCAGATCCTAGCTCTATATTAAACTTATTTGGCTTGCTGCCATTCTCGCCACCTAGCCCAGAAAGTTTCCTTGTTATTTTTTCTATTGGGGTCTACCCGATACTCATGGGTATAACAATGTGGTTGCAACAGAAGCTTAATCCAGCGCCAACTGATAAAACACAGCAAATGATTTTTGCTTGGATGCCCTGGATTTTTATGTTCCTTCTTGGGCAGTTCTCCAGTGGCCTAGTAATTTATTGGGTAGCAAATAATATCATCACGTTTGCACAACAGTATTTTATTATGGCATCACAAGGTGTGAAGCCAGATATTTTTGGAAATATTCTGAGCTCCTTTAAAAAGGAAGGGGCCTCCAAAGAAAACTAATAAGGGAGCCATAGATTACAAAATCACCTTTATTAAATGAAGTCTCTTTTTTGAAAGGAGTGGCTGGGATTAATGGATTGCCTCCAGATAGAGAAGCAGAAGTATGCTTCATAGGCCGATCCAATGTTGGAAAATCCTCACTAATTAATGCCCTATTTGAAAGAAGAAACCTGGCAAGGACTTCCAAGACACCAGGCCGAACTCAAGAGTTAAATTTTTTCTCATTGGGAGAAAGTAGCTATATCGTTGACCTCCCAGGCTATGGTTACGCAAAAGCGTCAAAAGATAAAAGATCAGATTGGCAGACTCTTATAAAGTCATATATAGCGGAAAGACGCTCACTTAAGAGGGTATTTACTCTTGTCGATGCGAGACACGGGTTAAAAGATAATGATAGAGAATTTTTCTCTTTTTTGGACACTTATGCCGTGAATTATCAAATAATACTTACCAAAATAGATAAAGTTAAAAACAACGAAATGCCGAAACTTCTTGACCAAATAAATAGCAAAATAAAAGAGCACCCTGCCTGCAATACAGAATTTTTTCTTTCATCAGCAATCAAAAAAAGCGGTATAAGGGAAATTAGAGACGTAATGTTCTCAATTTTAGGTTTAAATCAAAATAATTGACAAACCAGCATTATAATTGCATTAGATTTTGCTATGAAGGGTAAAATAGAAAATAATTATAAGCAAACGGCAGCCACGCTAGCCGAAGCGCTACCATACATCCAGAGATATGAGGACTCGACAATAGTTATTAAGCTTGGTGGTCATGCCATGACGAGTAAACCCTCAATGGAAAATTTTGCGCGAGATATTGTTTTGATGAAGCAATGTGGCGTCAACCCAGTGATAGTGCATGGCGGTGGCCCTATGATTAATAAGATATTATCAGATTTGAAAATTGAGAGTGAATTCGCTGAGGGAAAGAGGGTAACAGATGGCAAAACTATGGAAGTCGTTGAAATGGTGCTCTCTGGCAATGTTAACAAATCTATAGTTAATGCAATCAATAGCCAAGGTGGGAAAGGTGTTGGACTATCCGGAAAAGATGCGAATATGATTGAATGTGAGCAAGATAATCCGAAGCTTGGATTTGTTGGGAAGATTAAAAAAGTTGATACTGATATAGTCCAGAATTTTATAAAGAGTGACTTTATCCCCGTTATTGCCCCCATCGGTTTTGGAATTAAGGGTGAAACATTTAATATTAATGGTGATACTGCAGCGGGTGCCATTGCCTCAAGCCTCTTAGCTGATCGTCTCTTACTGCTAACGGATGTGGTCGGTGTAAAAGATAGCGAAGATCAGTTAATTAATCAATTGACTATAGAAGAAGCAAGAAACTTGATAAGCTCAGGAATTATTAACTCGGGAATGATCCCCAAGGTTAATACGTCGATAAAAGCTATTGAAGAGGGTGTTAGGGCATCCGTTATAATCGATGGGAGAGTTGATCATGCCTGTCTTCTTGAACTCTTTACTAGCCACGGTGTAGGCACTTTGTTTAAAAAAGACTTTTGACCAGTCTTTAGGAATGTCACGTACCCTGCGGATAATTCAATGAATGCTGAATAAAAAAAACCTTGATATCGTAGGCTCTTTCAATCCAGATAGGTCTGATAATGTTTGCTCTAAAGTGAGAACAATTTTGCTAATAGGGGCGAAAGAGTTTTTTTTTGGGACGTATTTAAAAAAAGTTGCGAATATAGGGATCATAAAGAAACCCCACTTGATAGATAGTCAAAAAAAAACCATTGAAGAAATTGCAATAAAATTGAATGCGAGCTCATTTTTTCCTTTTGAGGCACCCTTTCAGACATTTATTGATTGGGCTAAAAAATGTTCAACAATGGGATCATCTCCTTTTCGCCTTTTAGTACATAAAGAGAAGGGCCTACTTATTTCTTTTCGAGGTGCGCTTGAAATTAATGAATATATTGAGTCACCAAATAACTCGAAAGATATCTGTACCAGATGTGAGAAACCATGTCTCACTGCTTATCCGGTAAGTGCATTTAATCAAGATGGCTATGATGTAATTCGATGTAAGGAATATTTGGACACACCTAGTGGTCAAGAATATAGCGATAGCTGCCTTGTCAGAAGATCCTGCCACTATGGTCAGAATTTAAGACCAAAGGAACACTCAAATTTTCATATGCGTGCTTTTCTGAGCGATTAGGTTAATGACCTAATATCTGACTCAAAAACAGCTTTGTTCTATCAGACTTAGGGTTTTTGAAAAACTCTTCCGGTTCGTTTTGTTCAACAATCTGACCATCATCCATGAATATAACTCTATCCGCAACCTGTCTGGCAAAGCCCATCTCATGAGTAACACAAATCATTGTCATACCTTCTTCAGCTAGCTGAATCATAGTATCCAGCACCTCTTTAATCATTTCAGGGTCCAATGCGGAAGTCACTTCATCAAATAACATTATTCTTGGTTTCATGCATAGAGATCTTGCAATTGCTACTCTTTGTTGTTGTCCACCAGAAAGTTGACCTGGGTATTTATGAGCCTGTTCAGGAATTTTCACTTTTTCAAGCATTTCCATTGCGATCTCTGTAGCCTCTTTTTCTGGAGTTTCTCTAACCCACATAGGAGCTAGGGTACAATTTTCTAAAGTTGTCAAATGAGGGAACAAATTAAAGTGCTGAAAGACCATGCCAACTTCAGATCTGATCTTATCAATATTTTTTAGGTCGGTTGTTAGTTCTGTACCGTCAACAATTATGCTTCCCTTTTGATGCTCTTCAAGTCTATTAATGCATCTTATCAGTGTCGATTTACCAGATCCAGATGGACCGCAGACAACAATTCTCTCACCGCTTCTCACTTCCAGATTAATATCCCTAAGTACATGGAAGTTACCAAACCACTTGTTCATATCAGATATGTGGATAGCTATTTCATCTGTTATGTTTATCTTAGTTTTTTCCATATCAATCTAACTCCTAATCTAAACAGACATTTCTATTTATCCGTTTTTAATTTTCTTTCTAAATATTGTGAATATTGTGACATACCCCAACAAAAAATAAAGAACATCAATCCAATAGCAACGTAGAGTTCCCAATAAATACCATTCCACTTCTGATCAGCTCTTATTGTCGACGCAAGTCCTACCGGATCTCTTAGGCTTATTATTGATACAAGAGTTGTATCTTTAAACAGGCCAATAAAGGTATTCACAATACCTGGAATAGATATTTTTAATGCCTGCGGCATAATTATAAGTCGTTGTGATTGCCAATAAGTAAGCCCTAAAGATGCTGACGCTTCGTGCTGACCCAATGGTAATCCCGCGAGTCCACCTCGTATAACCTCAGCCATATAAGCTGCGGAAAACAAGGTAACCATGATTACTACTCTCAACACAATATCAAAATTAGTTCCGGGGGGTAAAAAGTAGTTTAGTAGAACAGAAGCAACGAATAACAATGTTATTAGAGGTACGCCCCGTATAAACTCAATGAACCCTACGCATATCATTTTTATGACTGGTAAATTAGATTGTCTACCAAGTGCTAATAAAATCCCGATAGGGAAAGACGCAACAATTCCCGTAACTCCCACAATCAGAGACAGAGTAAATCCACCCATCTTCAAAGACTCAACAAAAGGAAGACTGATAGGTAAAATACCGTTTAGGAGAACTACCAACGGGTTGTAAATAAACAGAAAAAATACTGCAGTAAAAAAGAAGGCAAGGATGGCTGCTATAATATAGTTTTTTAGATACCGTCTTATCAAACTCAGAAAAAGCAGCGTTCCCACAGTTAATCCAATATAAACAATGCTAATTGACCAGAAAGATCCCCCCCATAGTAGCCAAACAGCCAAACCGGGATAAATTATTGAAAACCAAAAAAAACGAAAAAACTTTGGAAATAATATAGGAACGGCGGCAAGTAACAAAAAGATAAAGGTTAATGTAGGTCTCCAATACTCCTCAGATGGATAAAGTCCGAAAAGCAGTTGCTTCCATCTAGCTGCAAGTACTGAAAAGCACGCTACATCTGGGTCTAAGTCCAGACATTCTCGTAGAGATTTAGTATTCCAGTGTCCTCCATAAGCCCAAGGTATGAAATCCCATAACATGATAACTATAAAGTATACCGACAAAACGGTGAGTATCGAGTTTAGCCATGAGGAAAATAAGTTTTGACTTAACCATCCAATAATACCAACCTCTGTTATTGGCGGCGCTGATGGCGGTATTTCTTTTTCTCTTACAAAAGCTATTTTGGTCATTATCTCACCACTATTTGGAAAGACCGATTAAAGTAATTGATAAACGAAGAAATCAACAAAGATACTGCAAGATAAAAACCCATTAGCAACAGCATTGACTCTAACTCTCTTCCAGTTTGATTAAGAGTAATTCCACCTAGGGTTCCTCTTACATCCATATATCCTACAGCGATAGCAAGAGATGAATTTTTCGTTAAGTTTAAATAATTTGAAATAAGAGGAGGTACAATAATCCTCAAAGCCTGTGGGAGAATTATAAGCCTCATTATTTTGTTAGGTCTCAAACCCAGAGACGCTGCAGCCTCAGATTGGCCTTTGGAAACTGCCATAATGCCTGCTCTCACTATCTCAGCAATAAAGGCAGAGGTGTAGAAAGCCAATGCCAGTGTCAATGCAAGAAAAGAGTTTCTTAGATGTATTCCATCTTTGAAATTAAATCCCTTTAGGTAAGGATACTCAAGGGATACTGGTTGACCCATTGCAAAAAAGAGAATGAAGGTGGGTAAGACGATTACTGCTGCACTAATCCAAAATGTTGGTAAACTCTTTCCAGTATCTTTTTTCTTTTTGTTTGCGTATCGAAGAAAATAAATACCAGCAACTATTGAAAGACCGAAGCATAACAATAACCAATATGCTCCTTCTTCTAGCACCGGTGCAGGCAGGTAGGTTCCTCTATTTGTTATAGCTACACTCTCAAAAAACACCATCGTGGCTTCAGGCTCAGCTCCTTTGAATGCCCTTGGTGCTGAGGTAAATTCCGTGAGTAATGCGAAAACCATCACTATCCAGAGTAGAACAGGGACATTTCTAAATCCTTCAATGTAGGCAGACATCAATTTCGCAACAATCCAATTTTTTGAAAGACGTAAGATGCCTACGAAAAGTCCTAATACTGTGGCTATGATACAACCAACAAACGCCACAAGAAGAGTATTTAAAATCCCAACTAAAGCCGCCATTCCATGTGTACTATCACTGGAGTAAGGAATTAGTCGCTGATTGATGTCATAGCCTGCTCTTAACCACAAAAAATTAAAACTCACATCCTTATCGAGCAAGGCAAGGTTTTTTATAGTATTATCAACGAGCCAAAAAAATACAGCCATAAATATTATAAACGTTATTACCTGTAATGACATCCCTCTATATCGGGTGTCACTCAGTAACATACTAAATTTAAAACTTTCTGATGGAGGAGGGGACGGAGAGCTCATATTAATTCCATAGTGTTATTATTAGTTAAAAAACTCATTTATAGAATTAATGTAATTTGTAGCAATCTGCAACAAGTACATTTTTTATAAATATGCCAATAATAGCTATTAAAAAACCAAAAAAAAAGGGGCGTTAAATACGCCCCTTCAGAATAATGTTTTATATCATCTAAATGGAGGTGAATAAAGAATACCGCCCTTAGTCCAAGACGCATTAACACCCCTTTCGATATTAATGCCACTTGTTGCACCTAGGTTGTTTTCAAATATTTCACCATAGTTTCCACCAGCTTTGATTGCATTGTACATAGCATTCTTTGGGAGCCCTACCATAGCAAGGATATCGTCATCACCAGTACCGAGTAGCCTGTGAATTTCAGCATCTTTGGTATCTTTCCAACTATCTATGTTTGCCTTTGTTATACCTTTTTCTTCAGCAATAACTAAGGCATTTAGCACCCAACGTCCGATATCAGCCCAGTTATCATCTCCGTGTCTTACTAGAGGTCCAAGTGGCTCTTTTGAAATGATTTCAGGAAGAACGAGGTGATCGTCAGGATTTTCAAGGTTTACCCTTGTACCATGTAATGCTGACGCGTCAGTTGTGTAAGTGTCGCACGCTCCAGCCAAGTATTGTTGCTGGGATTCAGCATTGTCAGCTGTTGGAACAGGCTCGTAACTCATACCATTCTCTTTAAAATAGTCAGCAAGGTTAAGTTCTGTAGTTGTTCCGACTTGAATACACACGGTCGCACCGTCTAATTCTGTTGTCGACTTTACACCTAATTCCTTTTTGACCATGAAGCCCTGACCGTCGTAATAGTTAACACCTAGAAATGTTTGCTTTAGATCAGTGTCTCTGCTGTAAGTCCATGTTGTATTTCTAGCAAGAATATCAACTTCTCCCGCTGCCAAAGCTGTGAATCTTACTGCAGATGTCAGCCCTACAAATTTTACGGCCATTGGATCACCAAAAACCGCCGCTGCCAAAGCACGACAATAGTCGACGTCGAACCCAACATCTTTACCACTATCATCGACAGTAGCAAAACCAGGCGCACCAGTAGATACACCACATAATAAATTGCCGCGTGCTTTCACATCATCTAATGTTCCAGCAAAAGTACCTCCTGCAGCAAAAGTCAACGCTGCGAGCACTCCAAAAAATAGTTTTTTCATATTTTTTCCTTCTTTAACCTAATTAAGTTTCGAAACTTTTGTGTGTACTTGAACTAAACTCACACACTATAAAGAGTGGTATTATTAAACGTTCTTACATATTTTTCCACTTTTAATTATTTTCGTATAAAAAAGCTAATAAAATCAATATGTTAAATCTCCTATTAGAAAATTTTTTTTATATATCCTTCTTTTACCCTGATTCTTCATCAAGGCTGATTCTCCATACCATTGGCTAGATCATTTTGAGTATCTTTACCAGGCTATTAAAAAAGTCCAAATTTATGTTTTTTATTAAAGTCTCTTCCTCAACTTCGCCCCAAATTTCGATCCTAAAGTTATCCTCAACATGAGCAATTTCCCAAGCCAATTCTGGACTCAAAAAATTATTATAAAGTGCCAACGCAATGAATAGTGAGCCTAGGCTTTTTGTTAGTTCATGCAATGCGGTCAAATGAAAATTATCTAGATCTTCTAAGTATTTTGCAATCTTGCTCGAGTTTATTAATGGTTGCTCGATAAAGAGAAGGCTTGAGCCTGTTTTTAATTTGATTGATAGGAATTTTTCTGTCCAGTCAATCAAAGGACTATAAAGTTTTTCCTGCTTTAAATGAAATTTTTTTGGTTCACTAGCTATATAGCAAATCGGATCACAATTACCGTATTCTACTAAACGGTCTAGGACAGTTAACCTCTCTTTTTCTGTACAATCACTTGCTGAAAAGCAAAATTTAGTAAAGAAACTATTTTTTATGGAGTCAATTTTTCCATCTATACTCCACTCCCTTACAACCTCATCAGCTAATTGTTCAGATAGCTTAATATCATTTCCTCGATCAGATTGAAGGCAGGTCTCATCAAGGTATATTCGAAATATATTGTCTTTAAATTTTTCTTTTCTGACCTGTTTCCAGTATTTTTCTTTACTAATAATCATAACTATATAGCTTTCCAAAATTTTACTTTATATCGATATTTCCCAACCAAAAAGTTTCCAAACAGTATCCATATGCTTAGGCAACTCAGCTTCAATTTTAGTGGTTCTTCTTGATATTGGATGAAAAAAAGAAAGGCACCGTGCGTGTAGAAAGAGTTTTTTAAAGTTATAAGGAAGTTCTTGAGAATTTTTCCCTTCCCTGCTTTTGTACTTTCTATCTCCTATGATGGGATGTCCTAAATTAGCGCAATGAATTCTCAACTGGTGAGTACGACCAGTAGCAGGCCTTAATTCCAACCAAGAATACTGTGACCCCATTTTTCCTATCACTTTATAGTGGGTCTGTGCTTTTTTATTTCCTTTATCCCATCCACTTTTTTTTTGGTCAATAGTGCTGTTATTCCTTCTAGGCGACCATATATCTCCCTTGCTGATAAAACTTTCCAGTATACCTTCTTCTTTTTTTGGAACTCCTCCAACTAGTGCCCAATATATTTTTTCAATCTGTTTTTCTCTGAATAGCATAGTAAACACATTTGCCGTCTTTATATCTCTAGCAAGCAGTAAAACACCGGAGGTATCTTTATCGAGCCTGTGTATTAATCTAGGGGGATCCTTTTTACTAAATTGTAGGGTAGACTTGTATGCATCAACGTGTCTTGTTCCCTGACTACTTCCTCCTTGTGAGGCTAATCCTTCTGGCTTGTTTAGTGCAATAACGTATTCATCTTTAAAGATAATTGAATCCAGTAATAATTGAGCCAACTTAGGGTCAGTTTTAGCGATTGGTCGATTACTAGAAGTATTTAATAAAAGATTGGGTAAACTTATTACGTCGCCTACTACAAGCCTGTAAGATGCTTTCGTCTTCAGACCATTAATTCTTATTAAGCCTTTTCTACAGAGAGTATTTACTGAATTGAAGTTTAGTCTCTTGTTATTCCTTGATATCCAGGTGCTTAGCCTGCAATTAACATCATCCTTTTCAACAATTATGTCTCGGCTATTAGCAATCAAGAGTTAGTTATTTACTCTCTATTTTCAATGGCTTCAGCATTTTCCCGTTCTTCTAACCTTTTACGGTCACCCGCGCCCTTAGCATTCTCGTCTCGATCTACAAGCTCGACTATAGCCATATCTGCCATATCGCCATATCTATGTCCAGCTTTAAGGACTCTGACGCAACCGCCGTGTCTGTTCTTATAACGTGACGCTAGAACATCAAATAATTTTTTTACGGCATCTTGCTGCTTAATCCTTGAAATTAAGATTCTTCTAGAGTGCAAGCTGCCCTTCTTGGCAAGAGTTATTAACTTTTCCACTATTGGCTTTAGTTCCTTCGCCTTTGGAAGCGTCGTCTTTATCTGCTCATGCTCAATTAAACTGCATGCCATGTTAGCAAACATAGCTGACCTGTGTTCATGCGTTCTGTTTAACTTTCTGTACCCATGCGAATGTCTCATAGTGCATCTCTCATAAAATATTTAATATTGATCTTCATGCTTTTTCGCTAGTTCTTCAATGTTTTCGGGTGGCCACTCGGTTACATCCATGCCCAAATGGAGCCCCATTGAAGTTAGAACCTCTTTGATTTCGTTAAGAGACTTTCTACCAAAATTAGGAGTTCGCAACATTTCTGATTCTGTTTTAAGAATTAAGTCACCTATGTAGACTATATTATCATTCTTTAAGCAATTTGCAGACCTGACCGACAACTCAAGCTCTTCGACCTTTTTCAATAAAAGAGGATTAAAAGCTAACTCATCTTCTTCACTTGCTATTTCTTCAGCCTCGGGCTCATCAAAATTAACAAAAATAGTAAGCTGATCTTGTAATATTCGTGCTGCGAAAGCTATTGCATCTTCAGGGGTTACTGATCCATCAGTCTCAATAGACAGAGATAGCTTATCATAGTCAAGCACCTGTCCTTCGCGTGTTGAGTCTACTTTATATGAAACTTTTTTAACTGGTGAAAACATAGCATCTACTGATATTAGGCCTATTGCCACATCTTCATCCTTATGCTTATCAGCTGGCACGTATCCTTTACCAGTATCAACCGTAAGTTCCATATCAAGAGAGCCCCCTTCATCTAGCTGACATATGATTGCGTCTTTATTTAATATGCTTATACCATTCGTTTCAACTATATCTCCGGCGGTTACAGCTTTTGGACCTTGCTCTTTCAAACTGAGTCTCTTAGGGCCCTCAACTTCCATCCCTACAGCAATAGCCTTAAGATTTAAAACAATATCCGTGACATCCTCTCTAACACCCGGAATTGAAGAAAATTCATGTAAAACACTGTTAATCTTCACCGCGGTTATTGATGCTCCCTGAAGAGACGAAAGAAGTGTTCTTCTGAGAGCGTTTCCTAGAGTAAGACCAAATCCTCTCTCTAGCGGCTCTACAACTATAGTTGCAGCATTTGGTTTTTGTTCGTCAGTTACTAAGTTTAAACCAGAAGGTTTTATAAGTTCATGCCAGTTTTTGTGGATCATCTAGTCCTCCATTCTTACATTAGCTAGATCCGTAACAGCTAAGCGTTCCCGAGGTTAAAATATTTACGATATGTCTCAGACACGTCGTCGTTTTGGTGGTCTACATCCATTGTGCGCAATTGGTGTGACATCTCTGATAGAGGTCACGTTCATTCCTATAGCAGACAAAGCTCTCAGAGCGGACTCTCTCCCAGAGCCAGGCCCTTGAACATGCACATCAAGAGACTTCATTCCGTGCTCCTGTGCTTTCTTTCCAGCGTCCTCTGCTGCCAACTGAGCAGCGTACGGTGTTGCTTTTCTTGAACCCTTAAACCCCACTGTCCCACTTGAAGACCACGATATCGCGTTACCTTGCACATCAGATATCAGTACTTTGGTGTTATTGAAACTAGAATTTATATGCGCAATCCCTGTGGTAATATTTTTTTTCTCTTTTTTCTTTTTCTTAACCATATGATTTTCCGTCTACTTTTTCTTACCAGCGATCGCTTTTGCTGGTCCTTTTCTCGTTCTCGCATTAGTATGCGTTCTTTGCCCTCTTACCGGCAGACCTCTTCTATGTCTTAAGCCCCTGTAACATCCGAGGTCCATCAACCGCTTTATGTTAATCGTCCTTTCTCTTCTCAAATCACCCTCTACAATAACGTTGCTGTCTATACGCTGTCTTATAGAAGCTACCTCTTGCTCAGAAAGTTCATTGACCCTTGTTGATACATTTACCCCCGCAGATTCACATATGTTCTTTGAAGTCACTTTGCCTATACCGTGTATATAAGTAAGTGCAATCAAAACTCTTTTATTTGTCGGCAAATTTATCCCGGCTATTCTAGCCATTCTATTCTCCACTTATGTATTTTCTAACAATATAATGATCTAGAATGCCTTTATAACGCTAAAATAAATAAGGTCAATAGATCAATAAAATATTTCTTTTATTCCTTCAAAATATCGTTTTTATTTTTGCGAACTACCCAGAGATCATCTACTAAAACTACTGTTTCACTTTAACACTTAAGTGACTTTCAATATCGTTACTCACTTCTTCAATGCTTCCCATGCCATCGATTTGCACGAGTTTATTCTTTTCTAAATAGTATGGTTTAATCATTTCCGTGCTCTGATGGTACACATTCAACCTGTTTTTAAGTACTTCGGCGTTATCATCACTACGAGCATCCTTACTTTCTCTAACACGATTTTCAATTCTTCTTATTAATACGTCATCTTCGACTATTATTTCAATTACTAAATCCAACTCCAGTTTGAGTTTATTTAATATTTCATCTAATGATTTGGCCTGCTCTAAGTTGCGTGGAAACCCATCAAATATAAAGCCTTCTCTCTCAGCGTTTTCTAACTTCTCTCTAATCATTGACAGTATAATCTGGTCTGAAACCAACTCACCTTTGTCCATAATGGACTTTGCTTCTTTTCCTAAATCACTTCCTTTTTTTATCGCCTCTCTAAGCATGTCTCCTGTTGATAACTGTTTGAGGTTATATCTCTCAACTAATATTTGCGCTTGCGTTCCTTTTCCAGCGCCTGGAGGTCCAAATAGTATTAAAATCATCTCTTGAACCTGCCTTGCCTTTTATTTTTCCTACCTAAGCGAGACTTCTCTATTAATCCTTCATACTGATACGCTAAGAGATGCGATTGCAGCTGCGCCACGGTGTCTAAAGTTACAGACACGACAATTAGTACTGAAGTACCTCCAAAATAGAACGGAACGTTCATCTGCGCTCTCAGAAACTCTGGCAGCAGACATACCGCAGCCAAATAAAGAGATCCAACCACTAAAACTCTAACGATAACATACTCGAGATATTCAGCTGTTTTTGGTCCAGGTCTTATTCCAGGAACAAAACCTCCTTGCTTCTTAATATTTTCGGCTACATCTTCAGGCTTAAAGGAGACATTGAGAGTATAAAAATATGCGAAAAAAACAATCATACCTCCAAAGAACATATAGTAAAGAAACTGTCCAGGACCCAAATAAGCTGCTAGAAAGCCTACAAAACCGGAGCTGTCGCTAGACGAGAAAGCTGTTAAGGTTGTAGGTAATAAAAGTAATGAAGATGCAAATATGGCAGGTATAACACCTGAAGGATTTACTTTTACAGGCAGGTTAGAATTTTCGCCCTCAAATATTTTCATTCCTACTTGTCTCCTTGGGTATTGTAGGGGGACTTTGCGCAAAGCCCTTTCGACGAAAACTACAAATGCTATTACAGCTATTACCACTATAATTAAGAAGATGATGGTAAAGGCGCTTAAAGCTCCTGATCTACCAGATGCAAAAAACTGCCCCAACGCTCCAGGGAGCTCGGCGATTATACCTACATAAATAATCAACGAGATGCCATTTCCAATACCTCTCTGTGTTATCTGTTCTCCAAGCCACATTAATAGCATCGTGCCACCCACGAGTGTCACAACGCAGGACATACGAAAGAAAAGTCCAGGCTCTGAAGCTAGACCCTGTGCTTCAATACCTGCAGCGATTCCCCATGACTGAAAGAAAGCTAAAACCACTGTACCGTATCGAGTGTATTGATTTATTTTTTGCCGGCCTTGCTCTCCCTCTTTTTTAAGTTGCTCGAGGTAGGGGACCATAGATGTCAAGAGTTGCATGATAATTGAAGCCGTTATGTAAGGCATTATTCCGAGCGCAAAGATGGCCATTCTTCCAACTGCTCCACCAGTGAACATATTGAGCATTCCACCTATACCTTGAGCGTTTTGCTCAAAAAAAACTTTAAGTTGCTCGGCGTCAACTCCCGGTACTGGCACGTAAGTACCTGCTCTATAAATTATTAGTAATAGGAGCGCATAAAGTATTCGGTTCTGGAGATCCTTTGCTTTGCCGATAGAACTCCAACTCAAGTTAGCTGCCATCTGTTCTGCCGCAGAAACCATAGTGAAATCTTCCTTTTATTAAGAAATTAGATTGAGTTCGCCACCTATCTTTTCAACCGCCTGCTTTGCCTTCTCGGAAGCACTTGAAACCTCAATTTTTATCTTAGAAGTCAGCGCTCCTTTTGCTAAAAGTTTTACGGAGACAGCATTCTTGTTTATCAAACTAATACTACGAAGTAAGCTTATATCTATTGGTTTATTTTCCACAATCTTTTTAGCATCAATAAGCTTTTGGATTGACCCAAGGTTTACTTGGTCTAGCAATTTCTTTGAATTTCTTGAATTAAAACCTCGTTTAGGTAGTCTTTGGTAAAGAGGCATTTGTCCGCCTTCAAAAGCATTTAGCGACACGCCTGATCTTGACTTTTGACCTTTTATTCCTCTACCACAAGTCTTACCCTTACCAGAGCCTGGTCCTCTTCCTACCCTGATTTTTCTTTTTACAGCACCAGAATTATCTGAAATATCATTTAAACGCATTGTATCAACTTTCTTTTTTAATCTACGACCTTAACAAGGTGAGTGACCTTGGATAGCATTCCCCTCACCGACGGTGTGTCCTCTATTTCTCTTACCGAATTGGTTTTTTTAAGCCCTAAGCCTTTAACGACCCTAATCTGCTTTTTTGGCTGACGTATTAGAGAGCCTGTTTTTTTTATTTTTATTTTCTTATTCATAAGCTTACCATTACTTTAAGGTTATATCTGCTACTTTTTTTCCTCGACGTTGAGCGACCATTCTGGGGCTCCACTCTTTTGACAGGCCACTAATTGTAGCCCTTATCATATTATAAGGGTTTTGTGAACCTAATGACTTGGCTACTACGTCTTGAATGCCAAGCATCTCAAACACGGCCCGCATCGGTCCTCCAGCTATTATCCCGGTTCCTGCTTTTGCACTTCTAAGAATCACTCTTCCTGCACCGTGTCTTCCGTCAATATCATGATGAAGCGTTCTACCCTCCCGAAGAGGCACCTTAACCGTTTTTCGTTTAGCTTGCTCCGTAGCTTTGCGAATTGCTTCGGGGACCTCCTTGGCTTTTCCTTTACCATAACCAACTCGCCCTTTTTGGTCACCTACGACAACTAACGCAGCAAAACCAAATCTTTTCCCTCCTTTAACCGTTTTTGAAACCCGGTTTATAGCTACGAGACGGTCACTAAATTCCGTATCATCTCTGTCTAATTTTTTCTTATCTTCCAAAGTCACATTCCTTTATAGTTTTAACCCATTTTCTCTCGCAGCATCTGCCAGTGCTTTAACCTTTCCATGATATAAGAAGCCACCTCTATCAAATACCACTTCCTTTATTCCCTTTTCAAGAGCTCTTGATGCAATTTCCTTTCCCAGCTTTGCTGCAGCTTCAATGTTATTCTTCCCAACTACTCCTAAGCTCTTTTCTAATGATGAAACCGAAGCTAAAGTCTTTCCAAGCCTATCGTCTATTACTTGTGCATACATATTCTTACTCGATCTGTGTACTGATAACCTGCACTTGCCATAGCTTGTCTTTTTTAATTTGTTTCTGACTCTGAGCGATCGTTTATTAAACAATTTTATCTTAAGTGTTGTCATTTATAGCTCCTATTTCTTCTTTCCCTCTTTGGCAAAAATGTATTCACCTTTATACCTTATTCCTTTTCCTTTATAAGGCTCAGGAGCCCGCCAAGCTCGTATTTTTGCTGCCACTTCTCCAACCACCTGCTGATCTATTCCTTCAACTTTGATCTCGGTAGGTTTTGAACAAGTGATTTTAACATCATCTGGTATCATAAAATCAACATCATGAGAATAACCCAAGGAAAGTTTAAGAACTTTACCCTGCACAGCTGCCCTGTATCCTACTCCGTTTATTTCAAGTTCTTTTATAAAACCCGTATTAACCCCACGAACTATATTTGCTATTTGTGACCTAGACATGCCCCAGAGCTGCCGTGTTTCCTTCTCTAAGTTCTTTGGTGTTACGGTGATACTCGTCTCAACGATATCAACATTCAACTTCTCAGAGAAGTCGAAATGTCTTGAACCCAATGCTCCTTTTACTTCTATCGTTCCTTCTTTGAGGGTAGCTTCGACCCCACTTGGAATTTCAATTGGCTTTTTTCCTATCCTTGACATGACCTTACCTCAAAAAACAGTACACAAAACTTCGCCACCCACCTTGGATTGGCGAGCTTTTGAATCTGACATAATACCTTTGGAAGTTGAAACAATTGCCACCCCCAGTCCTTGTCTAACCTTTGGAAGATTTTCCACTCCCAAATAAACTCTACGACCTGGGGTAGATACACGCTTTAGCTCTTTTATAACTGGTTCCCCATCAAAGTATTTCAAAGACACTTTTATTATATCCATGCCTGAGTCGCCTTTTTCAATTTCATAGCTCCTAATGTACCCCTCGCTCTTTAATACATCTAGAACCCAAGCTCTCAACTTTGAGTTTGGTGTAATAACATATTGTTTTCTTCTCATTTGAGCGTTTCTTATTCTTGTTAACATATCACCTAATGGATCAGTCATTGTCATATTGAACTCTCCTTACCAGCTGGACTTAATCATACCAGGTATTTCTCCCGCCGAAGCTAACTCTCGTAATGCTATTCTTGACATCTTTAGCTTTCTATAGTAGCCCTTTGGCCTTCCTGTAACGGTACACCTATTGTGTAATCTGCTGGGACTTGAATTTCTTGGCAACTTAGCGAGTGCCAGCCTTGCTTTAAATCGCTCTTCATTGCTCAATGAGGTGTCTTTCGAGATTTTCTTAAGCTCTTCACGCTTATTCTTGAACTTTTGAACTAATCGCTCTCTCTTGATTTGTCTGTTTATCATGGAAACTTTTGCCATAACTTTTCTACCCTAATCTCTAAATGGAAAATTAAATAAACCAAGTAAAGACTTGGCTTCATCATTAGATCTTGATGTAGTGCATACCACAACATCAAGTCCCCAAATTTCGTCTACTTTATCGAAGTCAATTTCTGGGAACACTATATGCTCTTTTATGCCGAGAGCATAATTGCCTCTACCATCAAAGCTTCTAGAGGACAATCCTCTAAAATCTCTAATCCTTGGCATAGCAACGTTAATCAAGCGGTCAATAAATTCATACATCCTTGATCTTCTTAAAGTTACTTTCGCACCCAAGTTCATACCCTCTCTTACTTTAAACCCAGCAATAGATTTTTTTGCTTTTGTGAAGACTGGTAGCTGGCCTGCAATGAGCATCAAATCATTATGGGCAGACTTTACTTTCTTGGTGTCTGCGACTGCCTCTCCTATGCCCATATTCAATACTACCTTATCAAGTTTTGGAATCATCATTTCGTTTGAATATTTAAATTGCTCTTTTAGACTTGATCTGATTTTATCCGAATAAAGCCTTTCCAAACGGGGTTTATAATTATCCATCTATCACCTCTCCAGATTTTTTAGCTACCCTTACTTTTTTCCCATCCTTTACGATAAATCCCACTCTCGTGGCCACGTCACTTTTTGGATCCAGTAAGGCTACGTTCGAAATATGCAATGGAGCATTTTTCGGTACCCTACCACCAGCATTATCTTTTGTTTGCTTTTTGTGTGTGATAGCGGAATTAATACCCGAAACAACTACTTTGTCTAATTTTTTGAGGATCTCTATTACCTGACCTCTCTTACCTTTATCTTTTCCAGCTAGCACTAAAACTGTGTCACCTTTTTTTATTCTTGCTGCCATTACAACACCTCTGGAGCTAATGAAACAATTTTCATAAACTTTTTAAGCCTGAGTTCCCTGACAACAGGTCCGAAAATTCTTGTCCCAATTGGCTCACCCGAATTACTTAACAGAACAGCTGCATTTGTATCGAATTTAATTGAGCTCCCATCCTGTCTTTGAATTTGCTTAGAGGTTCTGACGATTACGGCTCTCCTAACCTCACCTTTCTTAACTTTTCCCCTTGGTATCGCCTCTTTTATTGACACCACTACGACGTCTCCAACCGATGCGTACTTTCTTTTTGCTCCACCCAAGACCTTAATACACTGTACTCGCTTTGCTCCTGAGTTATCAGCAACATCTAAGTTGCTTTGCATTTGTATCATCTTTTTCTCCCGACCTTTAGGCTAAAATTGCCCTGGTTTCGATTAATAATTTATTTCCTAATCAATAACTTCCCATCGTTTTGTTTTGGAAATAGGCGCCGTTTCTTGTATTTTTACAACATCCCCAGATTTATATGCATTGTTATCTCCATTTGCTCTATACTTCTTGGATCTTCTAATGGTTTTTTTAAGCACAGGATGTTTAAACCTTCGTTCAACAGAAACAGTCAGAGTGTTCTCATTTAGCGTGCTTATTACTGTTCCTTGCAATACTCTTTTTGGCATAAAAATCTCCGTCTAAGCTTTTTTAACTTTAGAATTAAGAACTGTTAAGATTCTTGCTATTGACCGCCTCACAAATCTAACTCTTGCTGTGTTTTCAAGCTGCCCACCAGCTTTTTGAAACCTAAGGTTAAATGACTCTTTTTTGAGTTTTTGAAGCTCACCTTCTAGCTCTTCAGCACTCTTTCCTCGTATATCTTTAATCTTCATTTTTTCTAAAACCTATTAAATATTCTACCAGTCCTGCCTACTAACGAAACGACACTTTACAGGAAGCTTCATTGCCGCTAGCCTGAGACCTTCCTTAGCTACCAGTTCAGAAACACCGTCTACTTCAAACATAATTCTACCAGGTTTGACTTTTGCGACCCAACGATCGACGGAACCTTTTCCTTTGCCCATTCTTACTTCTATAGGCTTAGCAGTCACGGGCACGTCTGGAAATATTCTTATCCAAACGCGTCCTTGTCTCTTCATGTGCCGAGTAAGAGCTCTCCTAGCAGCTTCAATTTGTCTTGCCGTAATTCTTTCTGGTTCTGTAGCCTTCAAGGCATAGTTACCAAAATTGACATTATATCCACCTTTAGCCAAGCCATGTATACGACCCTTATGTTGCTTCCGAAACTTAGTTTTTTTTGGTTGTAACATCTCTAGTTTACTCTTTCCTGAGAAATATTTATGCTTTTTTGACTTCTAGATGAGCTGTCTTTTAGCTCACTTAACCTTCTATCTCTTGCAGAGGGATCATGTTCCATGATGTCTCCCTTAAAAATCCACACTTTGACGCCTATAATTCCATACGCTGTGGTACTCTCAGCTACACAGTAATCTATATCTGCACGAAGTGTGTGTCGTGGAACCCTGCCTTCGGAATACCACTCAGTTCTGGCAATTTCTGCACCGCCTAACCGACCTGATATATCTACCCTTATGCCTAAAGCGCCCATTCGCATGGCATTTTGTACTGCTCGCTTCATTGCTCTTCTGAAAGACACCCTTCTCTCTAGTTGTTGGGCAACACTTTCAGCTACAAGAGCTGCGTCGGTTTCTGGCTTCCTAACTTCTAATACGTTCAACAGTAACTCGCTACCAGTTAATTTGGAAAGAGAGTTTCTCAAAGTTTCGATATCTGAGCCCTTTTTACCTATTATTACTCCCGGTCTAGCAGCATGGATGGTAACTCGACATTTTTTGTGCGGCCTCTCTATAACCACCCGACTAATACCCGCCTGAGAACAATTTGCCTTAACATACTTACGTATTTTTAAGTCTTGATGTAAAAGTTCTCCAAACTCACGCCTCCCGGCAAACCATACACTTTCCCAAGTTCTATTAACCTGAAGTCGCAATCCGATAGGGTTGATTTTCTGTCCCATAGGCTTTATTCCTCTTCTCTATTCTCTCTAACCACTATAGTAATTTGGCTAAAAGGCTTAAGTATACGTCCGTAACGACCTCTTGCACGTGGTCGCCCTCTTTTAAGCACCATATTTTTTCCAACGTAAGCACTTTGTACAACGAGGTCGTCTACGTCGAGCCCATGGTTATTTTCTGCATTTGATATAGCACTTTGTAAGCAACAAGACACATCCTTTGCGACCCGCTTCTTAGAAAACCTTAGGTCAGATAGTGCTTTTGCAACAGGTTTATTTCTTATAAGTTGCGCAACTAAATTAAGTTTTTGTGGACTGGTCTTGATCATTCTAAGCTTCGCCATCGCTTCATTGTCTGCAACTCTTCGAGCATTTTTTTCCTTCGACATCGTTTTATTTCCTTTTAGCTTTCTTGTCAGCTGAGTGACCATAATAAGTTCTAGTTGGACTGTATTCACCTAGTTTTTGGCCTATCATTTCTTCTGATACCATCACAGGTATGTGCTTGCGTCCATTGTAAACACCAAATGTTAGTCCAACAAATTGGGGTAAGATGGTAGATCTACGAGACCAAGTCTTTATTACTTCTTTACTCCCTTTTTCCCTAACAGCCTCGGCTTTTTTTAAAAGATGGGAGTCAACAAATGGTCCTTTCCAAGCAGATCTAGCCATATCATCTTCTCCCCTTCTTCTTTAAGTGTCTTGAACGTATTATATATTTGTCAGTATCATTATTTGAGCGGGTCTTAGCTCCCTTAGTAGGTTTCCCCCATGGAGTAACAGGGTGTCTTCCACCTGACGTTCTACCCTCTCCTCCACCATGTGGATGATCAATTGGATTCATTACAACGCCCCGAACTGTTGGTCGTCTTCCTAAATACCTCGATCTACCCGCTTTCCCAAGATTTTGGTTCGAATTATCTGGATTGGAAACTGCTCCAACTGTAGCCATACACTCTTGCCTGACAACTCTTACTTCGCCTGAGGACAACCTAAGTTGAGCATAACCTCCATCGCGACCTATAAACTGGGCATATGTTCCTGCAGATCTGGCGATTTGTCCACCCTTTCCTTGCTTTAATTCTATATTATGAACAATAGTGCCTACGGGCATACTTAAAAATGGCATCGCATTGCCTGGCTTAACATCAGCTTTTTCTGCAGATAACACTACATCACCAGCCTTAAGCCTCTGTGGTGCCAAAATGTAGGATTTTTGTTCGTCCTCATAAATGATCAACGCTATAAAGGCAGACCTGTTCGGATCATATTCAATTCTCTCTACTGTTGCGTTCATGCCTGTTTTTGTACGTTTAAAATCTATTTCTCGGTACAAACGCTTTGCTCCACCTCCCTGATGCCTCACCGTAATTCGCCCTAGATTGTTACGCCCACCTTTTTTAGTTAAACCCTTCGTAAGTGTTTTTTCGGGTCGTCCTTTCCACAAACCAGACTTATCAACTAAAACAAGTCCTCTCTGTCCTGGTGAAGTTGGTTTATAATTTTTTAGTGCCATTTTTTACCCTCAATACTTAGTTAAAGACCGGAAGTAACGTCTATCGTGTTACCTTCTTCTAGCATTACATAAGCACGTTTTATGTCTCTCTGTTTTCCCATTTGTCCCCGAAAGCGTTTTCTCTTACCTTTTGATATACTTGTGTTGACTGCTTTTACTTTTACTTTAAATAGGTCCTCAATAGCATGCTTGATCTGTATTTTATTAGACTTCATCGAAACTTCAAAAACGACTCCACCAACTTCGGAGGCTAGCGTTGCCTTTTCGGTAATTATCGGACGGCGAATTATGTCGTAATTACTTTTCATTGAAGCCTCTCCTCCAGCTGCTTGAGCGCTGCTGAGGTTATCACCAACTGATCTTTCCTCAAAATATCGTAAACATTTATTCCATTTACACTCAATACGTCCCTATTAGCGAGCCTTTTAGTAAACCTTGCTAAACCCTTGGCATTTTCTTGATCGTCTATAATCAAGATACTCTGCCAACCATACTTGTTAAAAATTTTAACTATGTCCCGTGTCTTTTCAAAATTAGAAATCAATTCATCAACAAATACTATTTTTCCGGAAGAAACCTTGCTGGATAGGGCATGCTTTATTCCTAACTTTCGAAATTTCTTATTTAGATTGTGAATATGGCTTCTTGGTTTTGGGCCTTTATAAACACCCCCTTTTCTGAATATTGGGGCATTCCTATCTCCATGCCTTGCGCCACCAGTTCCTTTTTGTCTGTAAATCTTTGACTTTGAATAACTTCCCTCTGACCTTGTTTTTACAGAATGCGTTCCCTGCTGTCTTCGGGCTAGCTGCCACTTTACTACCCTATTAAGAATATCCTTTCTCGGCTCCAATGAGAAGATCTCGTCTGACAAAGTAAAAGCTTTTGCCTTTCCTGTACTGATGTTTAATAACTCAGCTTCCATCATCTTTTTCTTTCTTGGTTTGGGTCTCTTCACTTGCTGCAGCACTTGATACAGATTTCTGTTCGATTTTACTGCTATCATCCTCTTTAACAGAACGCTTCAAGGCCGCAGGTGCAGGTGCATCCTTGTTAACTGGTTTTTTTACTGCATCAGAAATAGTTACCCAACCCCCTTTGGCCCCTGGTACTGCACCTCTAACCAATATTACACCAGTTTCCTCATTAGTGCTTACCACTTCTAAGTTTTGCGTCGTAATCTTTCTTGCACCCATGTGCCCTGCCATTTTTTTCCCCTTAAATACTCTTCCTGGGTCTTGACACTGACCGGTAGAGCCATGAGACCTGTGGGAAATTGACACTCCGTGACTTGCCCTTAAACCCCCGAAGTTATGTCTCTTCATTGCACCAGCAAAGCCTTTACCTATGGAAACTCCAGATACATCGACAAGTTGACCTTCAACATAATGATTGGCTGTTATTTCAGAGCCTACCTCTATCAGGTTTTCGCTTGATACTCTAAATTCCTTTAATACTCTTTTCACTTCGACCTTTGAAACCGCAAAATAATTCCTCATTGGCTTACTAACATTCTTTGCTTTAGCCAAGCCTGATCCTAGTTGCACTGCAGTGTAACCATCCTTTTCCATTGTTCGCCTCGATACAACCTTTAAGTCATCTAATAGTAATACTGTGACAGGCACCTGCCTGCCATCCTCATTAAAAATCCTAGACATTCCTATTTTTTTTGCGATAACGCCCGTACGCATACGCTCATCACTCCTTATTTACTTCAAAGTTTAATTTCTACGTCGACACCTGCTGCTAAGTCAAGTTTCATTAGCGCATCGACAGTCTGTGGGGTTGGGTCTACAATATCCAAAAGTCTTTTATGGGTACGCATCTCAAACTGTTCCCTACTCTTTTTGTCTACATGAGGACTTCTAAGAACCGTATACTTTTCTATTTTGTTAGGCAAAGGTATCGGACCACGAACCTGTGCACCAGTACGTTTAGCAGTTGATAAGATTTCCTGAGTGCTGGCGTCGAGCACTCTATAGTCGAATGCCTTCAGCCTTATTCGTATACTTTGGTTTTGCATATAGTTTTCTCTTTACTCTATTATTTTAGAAACAACGCCTGCTCCAACAGTTCGACCACCTTCTCTAATCGCAAATCTCAGCTTTTCTTCCATAGCTATTGGAGCGATTAATTCCACTTCGAATTTAAGATTATCTCCTGGCATAACCATTTCCGTTCCAGAGGGAAGCTGAACAGTTCCAGTCACATCGGTTGTTCTGAAATAAAATTGTGGTCTGTAATTCCCAAAAAAAGGCGTATGTCTTCCACCTTCGTCTTTGGTAAGTATATAAGCTTCCGCTTCAAATTTAGTATGGGGAGTAACAGATCCAGGTTTAACAAGACATTGCCCACGCTCAACTCCTTCTCTCTCTGTCCCTCTGAGTAGAGCACCTATATTGTCACCAGCTTCACCTCTGTCCAGAAGTTTTCTAAACATCTCTACACCAGTACAAACTGTTTTTGTCGTTTCTCTAATACCCACAATCTCTATTTCGTCTCCGTTGTTGATCACACCACGTTCTACACGTCCTGTAACAACGGTTCCTCTTCCAGAAATCGAAAAAACATCTTCAATAGGCATTAGGAATGGCTGGTCAATAGGTCTATCTGGAGTTGGTATTGATTCATCCACTGCTTTCATAAGCTCAGCAATCTTCTTTGAACCAATTTCTTCGTCCCTATCTTCCAAAGCAGCTAGAGCCGATCCCGAAATAATTGGAATATCGTCTCCGGGAAACTCATAGGATGAAAGTAATTCTCTGACTTCCATCTCAACGAGCTCCAACAATTCAGGGTCGTCAACCTGATCGACCTTGTTCAAAAATACAACTAGCGCAGGAACACCAACTTGTCTCGCTAGCAGGATATGCTCTCTAGTTTGGGGCATTGGCCCATCTGCTGCATTAACTACCAGAATGGCTCCGTCCATCTGCGCAGCCCCTGTAATCATGTTCTTTACGTAGTCAGCATGCCCAGGACAATCCACGTGTGCGTAATGCCTTGCATCTGTCTCGTACTCCACATGAGCAGTTGATATTGTTATCCCCCTAGCTTTCTCTTCCGGTGCATTATCGATTTGGTCATATGCTTTGAAGTCGCCAAACTGCTTGGTTATAGCCGCTGTTAAGGTAGTTTTTCCATGATCAACGTGCCCAATCGTTCCCACGTTTACGTGAGGTTTATTTCGTTCGAATTTTTCTTTTGCCATTTTTTTCTCCTCTTCTCTAGAATTCTTTTATTAAACTTTATGCAAATTTGGCTTGTATTTCTTCAGAAATATTTGATGGAACTGACTCATATTTCTCAAAAATCATTGTGAACTGAGCCCTTCCGGACGACATTGACCTAAGATTGTTTATATATCCAAACATGTTTGCGAGAGGCACCAATGCGTTCACCACTATTGCGTTGCCTCTTGTTTCTTGTCCCGTA
>CACIAQ010000024.1 GCA_902584635.1 uncultured Alphaproteobacteria bacterium | reverse complement strand
GATATCCTGTGGACGTTATTGCAACGCGCCAAAAAAAAGGAGAGCCTGAGACCTTTCACGCTGGTGGTTCTGATGCCTCAGGTATTGTTTATAAAGTTGGAGAAGAGGTTTCCAATGTAAAGATTGGTGATGAAGTAGTGGTTCATTCAGGTACTTGGCAAGCAGATGACCCTTGGGTTGCATCAGGTAAGGATCCAATGCTCGCGCCCTCTGCAAAAGTGTGGGGCTACGAAACTAACTATGGATCATATTGTCAATTTGCAAAAGCCCAGTCACATCAAGTTTTAAAAAAGCCCGATCATCTAACCTGGGAAGAGTCTGCGTGTTATATGCTTTGCGCTTCAACGGCTTACCGGCAGCTTATGGGGTGGGCTCCCCATACAGTAGAAAAAGACGATGTTGTGTTGGTTTGGGGAGCAGCTGGTGGACTCGGAGCAATGGCATTACAGATTGTTTCTGCCTTAGGTGGAAAACCAATAGCCGTTATATCTGATGAAGGCAAAAGACAGTTTTGTATGGATAAGGGAGCTGTTGGGGTGATAAATAGAAATGACTTTAGTCATTGGGGGCCTCTACCTGATACGGATGATCCTGCTTTTAACAACTGGATGACAGGAGCTAGGGCTTTTGGTAAAGCTATATGGGACATACTTGGAGAGAGAACCAACCCAAAAATTGTATTTGAGCATCCGGGAGAAGCGACTTTGCCTACTTCTGGCTTTGTATGTGCGCTTGGTGGTATGGTTGTTGTTTGCGCAGGAACCACCGGTTACAATGTAACTCTCGATTTAAGGTATCACTGGATGCATCAAAAAAGACTACAGGGATCACACGTTGCAAATGATGAAGAAGCAAATGCAATTAATGATTTAGTTATCCAAAAAAAAGTTGACCCTTGTTTGTCAGAAACTTATGAGTTCGAGCAGATCGGGCATGCGCATCAGTTAATGCATGATAACAAGCATCCAAGTGGTAATATGGCGTGTTTGGTAAATGCGACTTCTAGAGGCCAAGGTTCTAAGTAAAGTAATTTCCTCAAAATGAAAAATTTTGACCTAAACTTTGTCAGATCGCATTTTTATGCGTTTGATTCAGGTAATAACCTTAGCAAAAAGGCATTTTTTGAAAACGCTGGGGGAAGCTTTCCTTGTAGATTTGTAGTAGATAAACTTACAAAATTTTATCAAACAACAAAAGTGCAACCTTATGGGCATTTTGACGGATCTATCGAGGCTGGAGAAGAAATGGATAACAGCTTTAATAAGGTGGCCCAGATGTTAAGAGTCCCTAGAAATAACATCCATATAGGCCCTTCGACTTCCCAAAATACTTACGTTTTAGCTAATGCACTTCGCTTATCGAATTTAAAAAAAAAGGTCATAATAGTATCAAATCAAGACCATGAATCTAATACTGGGGTATGGAGAAATTTAGCAAGTCAAGGCTTTGAGGTAAGGGAGTGGAAAGTTAGAATAAATGGTAGCCTATATTTAGATGACTTAAAAAAGCTAGTTGATAGAAATGTTTGTTTGATAGCATTTCCGCACGCCTCAAATATAATAGGACAAATAAACCCCGTTAAAGAAATTTGCACTTTAGCAAAAGAAGTGGGAGCCTTTACCTGTGTTGACGGAGTAAGTTATGCACCCCATGGGATACCACAGGTAAATGATTTTGATCCAGATATATATCTGTTTTCATCTTACAAAACGTATGGACCACATCTTGGCGTTATGTATTTGTCAGATAAGCTGGTTGCAGAATTGGAGAGCCAATGCCACTATTTTAACAAGGAATTACCAAATAAAAAATTTACGCCTGCTGGTCCTGATCACGCTCAGGTCGCTGCCTTAGGTGGTGTATATGATTATTTTGAAGCTTTAAGTCATCACCATCAAAATAGAGAGCTATTTTCTAATTCATCCATAAAAGGGATAAATGAATTAATTTCCAATCAAGAAAAAAAATTACTTAAGCCTTTGCTTGATTTTTTAAAAACTAGAAAAGATGTAAGATTATTAGGTTCTTACGACACAGAGGATAGAGTACCAACGGTTGCCATCGTTACAAAAAAGTCAAATATTGCGCTTGCAAAAGAATTAAACGGACTAAATATCTCTGTAGGGGTGGGTGACTTTTACGCTGTCCGCCTTCTTCAAGCTCTGGATGTCGATATTGATCAGGGAGTAATTAGATTAAGTTTCGTACATTACACCTCTGAGAGCGATGTCGAGAAACTGATGAGTGGCCTCGATCAACACCTTTAGATAATCGGATTTATTATGAGTGTAAATTTAGTTTGGTTTCGTAGAGACCTTCGTTTGAGCGATAACCCTGCTCTCCATAACGCCACGAAGAATGGTAAGCCAATAATTCCTCTTTTCATACTAGATGAGATTACGGATAATTCTGGAGCAGCGTTCAAGTGGAGACTAGGATTATCAATAGAGAGGCTTTCTATAGATTTAAAGAAATATAATTCTAAGCTAATTTTAAGGAAAGGTAATCCGCTTAATGTCTTGAAAGATTTGAAGTCATCTTTAGGCGATATGCTTATTTTCTGGAATAGGGTATATGATGAAAGTTCGGTAAAAAGAGATAATGAAATTAAATCCTATTTTGAATCCCAGGGAGTTAGCGTTACTCCTACCGAGGGAATGCTTTTGCACTCACCTTGGAAAACGCAAACTATCTCAGGATCATACTATAAAGTATTCACTCCTTTCTGGAGGGCATTGTCAAAACTGGAAGTCAAGCCCTCAGTACCAAAACCAATCAAACTTACAGAACCTCAGAAATGGCCAGCAAGTGATGACCTTAGTGAGTGGAACTTGGAAAAAGAAATAGGAAAAAGAAAGAAATATTTAATTGAAAAAGTAAATGTTGGTGAGGAAAGAGCAAGAATTGGGCTCAATAAGTTTTTGCATCAGAGACTAGAAAATTACACAAAATCTAGAGACAGGGTTGATTTAACTGAAAGTTCAAACCTTTCTGAGAACCTTGCCTATGGAGAAATTTCTGCCCGAGAAATATGGCATTCAGCTGTTGTCCAAAAAGATGTGGGTTTCAATGAAAAAGAGATGTTTTTAAGGCAATTGGCATGGCGTGATTTCGCCTGGTATCTTGCTTACTTCAGCCCACATATCCTTCACAAGAATTGGAAATCAGAATGGGACCATTTCCCTTGGAGAGAGAACGAAGATGAGTTAACTAGCTGGAAAAGAGGTTTAACTGGACAACCAATTGTGGACGCGGGAATGAGAGAGATGTATGTCACAGGACGAATGCATAACAGGGTGAGAATGGTAGTAGCCTCTTATTTGACTAAACATCTACTTATTGATTGGAGACATGGTCTAAAATGGTTTGAAGATTGTTTAATTGATTGGGATCCAGCGTCAAACGCGATGGGTTGGCAATGGGTGGCTGGTTCAGGTCCGGACGCCAGTCCTTTTTTCAGAGTATTTAATCCTGAATTGCAAGCAAAGAAATTTGATCCCGAAGGCAAATACCAAATGAAGTACTTGGGATTAAATTTTAAACCCACTCCTGAAAGTGATAAGTTTTGTAAAATGTCTCCCAAAAGTTGGAATATTGAAAAAGAAAAGCGCCCTTCTGAGTCCATTGTTGATTTGAAAGTCGGTCGTGATCGAGCTCTTAATTCCTATTCTAAATTTAAAAACATCTTAGTGGATAAATAAGATGAAGATCGCGGTGGTGGGGTCAGGGATATCTGGGCTTAGTGCAGCATTGGCACTATCTGAGAAACATGAGGTATTTTTATTTGAAAAAAACAGCTACTTTGGTGGGCACTCAAATACTATCAAAATAGAGCGTAACGAAGAGGATATTCATGTAGACACAGGGTTTATTGTTTTTAATGAAAAAAACTACCCATATCTTACAAAGCTGTTTGACCACTTAAACGTAAAAACAAAAAGTTCAAGCATGTCCTTCGGCTTTTCACTATCTGATGGAAAATTAGAATATGCAGGCCAAAATTTTAATTCTTTTTTTGCTCAACGAGGTAACTTGTTTAATATAAATCACTTGAGAGGTCTCTATGATATTTATAGATTTAAAAATATTGCAAATAATTTTATGAGCAATAGCAAGTTTTCACATTTTGATATGTTTCAGTTTCTTCAAAAATACAACTTCGGTAGTTGGTTTTCAGAAATGTTTATAGTTCCTATGGGTGCAGCGATTTGGTCTGTTCCAACTGGTAGTATATTAAATTTTCCAGCTTTAAGTTATTTAAAATTCTTTGAGAATCATGGTTTGTTAGATCTTCTCACCACGCAAATTGAGTGGAGAACTGTGGATAGAGGCTCAAAACAATATGTAGATAAAATTATAGAGAAATTAGGAGAACGAGTTTTCTTAAATACTCCTGTAAAAACGGTTACTAGAAAGAATAAAAAGTGTCATCTGCATGCAGGAAATGGATTTGGCACAAAGGTTTTCGATCAAGTGGTTTTAGCGTGCGATGGTCCGCAGACGATCGATTTAATTGGGGATATTGAAACAGAGGAACGGGATGTTTTAAAGATGTTTAAGGTATCTAAAAATAAAGTAGTTCTTCACTCTGATAATACGCACATGCCAAAGTTGAAGACCGTTTGGTCTAGCTGGAATTTTATTACAAGTAATATTCATAATTCTGTAAATAAACCTATTGAAGTTACTTATTGGATGAACAAGCTTCAGAGTATAAAAAGTAAAAACAACTATTTTGTCTCACTTAACCCCAGAAATGAGATTGATCCAAGTCTCATATATTATCAAACATCTTATTCTCACCCTGTTTATGACTCAAACACATTTAAAGCGCAAAAAAGTCTAAATGCTAGACAGGGCAAAAATGGATTATATTTTGCGGGAGCAAAAATGGGTTTTGGTTTTCATGAAGATGGCTTAAGCTCGGGGCTACACGTAGCAAAACTACTAGGTTGTGAGCCAAGCTGGTCAAAAGGAAAGCAGAAAAAATAAATGGTGAGATCGTGTGTTTACTTTGGATCTGTCATGCACATGCGATTAAAGCCGAAAAGGCACTACTTCCGTTACAATGTTTTTAGCCTCTTTCTAGACATCGATAAATTAGTTGAATTTGATAAGACATCTTGGCTTTTCCGATTAAACAAATGGGGCCTCGTTTCACTTTATGAAAAGGACCATGGAGATAGAGATACTTTATGTTTGAGAGAGTGGGTGGACAAAAAACTTGAGAGCCTGGGATTTGTGAGACCTGAAAAAGTTTACTTATTAAGTTTCCCAAGAATTTTAGGCTTAGGCTTTAGCCCCTTATCTGTTTTCTTCTGCTACTCCAAAAACAAATTAAATTCCGTTATTTACGAAGTAAAAAACACATATGGAGAACAAATCGAATATATTTTAGAAAGTCAACCGGACCCAGATGGAAGGGTTAGGCACTCGCATAAAAAAAACATGTATGTATCACCATTTATAGATATGGCCCAGACATACCATTTTACGATTATGCCTCCAGATCAAAAACTTTCTATCAGGATTAATGAAAGAGACAAAGATGGCTTATTACTAATTGCTAGCCAGACAGGAAAATTTCAGGATTTTAATGATTGGACTTTGGCTAAAGCATTTTTTTGTTATCCACTAATGTTAGCAAAAGTATTGATTTTAATACATTGGAATGCTTTAATTTTATACCTTAAGAGGGTTAAAATTGTGCCTTACAGTTAGGTTAAATAAGGGGAAAATATGAAGGAACAACTTTTTGAAGATGTAAAAGGCCAAGCAAATTTACCAAGATGGTTTTCTTCCATATTTAATATGATTAAAAATCCAGATTCGGGTCGTTTAATAATACAGCTTCCTGATAAACGAAAATTTTTAGTACAAGGTGAAAAAACCGGTGCGAGCGCTTATATTGTGGTGAAGAATGAACTTTTCTTCTCAAGACTGGTACGTGAGGGTCAAAACGGATTTTCAGAGTCATATATGGACGGTTGGTGGGACACTCCAGATCTCCAAGCAGTGTTAGATTTTTTCCTTTTAGCAGGCGATGATATTTATGATAATTTAATCGGGACTAACATTGTGCGATTGTATGAAAGACTGAACCACTGGTTCAAGTCAAACTGGAAGTTCCAAGCAAGAAAAAATATCTCATACCATTATGATTTAGGTAATCAATTTTATAGAGAATGGCTGGATAAAACCATGACGTACTCGTCTGCACTTTTCAAAAACAAAAGAGAAGTATTATCTACTGCTCAAACAAACAAGTATGAATCGATATGCAGAAGCTTAAATTTGAAAGAAGGTGACAGTGTTCTGGAAATTGGCTGTGGGTGGGGTGGCTTCGCTGAACATGCTATCAAGACGAGAGGTGTCAAACTTACCGGTCTGACGCTCTCTAAAGAACAGTTAGATTATTCTAAAAAACGAATGTTTGAATTGGGGTTGGCAGATAAAAGCTCATTTCTTTTGCAAGATTATAGAGATGAAAAGGGCATTTATGATGGCGTTGTTTCAATAGAAATGTTTGAGGCCGTTGGAGAGAAATATTGGCCGGTATATTTTAAAACTGTAAAAAACTCTCTTAAAAATGGTGGCCTAGGGTGTCTGCAAGTTATTACCATTGATGATAAGTATTTCCCTCAATATAGAAAAAGTGTCGATTTTCTCCAAAAGTATATTTTCCCCGGAGGCATGCTTCCAAGCTATACGGCGCTTGTTGAACAAATTCGAAGTGCAGACCTCGAATTTATTAAAAGTAAGGAATTTGGACAAAGTTATTCTAAGACCCTTCGTATTTGGTCGCAAAGCTTCAACAAAAAGTGGGATAAAATATCTGAGCTAGGATTTGATGATAGGTTTAGGCGAATGTGGAACTTTTACTTAACATCATGCGCATCATTCTTTTTTTCTGGTGCTGGTGATGTAACCCAAGTGACACTCAAGAAGAATTAGATTTTTTTGCGCCAAAGTTACATACAACACATTATTTATGCATCAAATGCACTATCTTTGGCACTTATAATATTTCCACTGTTTATATTTGTAAGCGAGCATTATGCTAGTCACTTCGGTATATCCCTTTTAGGGATCGGAGTTATTTTTTTAATTATAAGGTTATTAGACGGATTTTTAGATCCTTTAGTAGGCTGGGCAAGCGATAACCTGAATGCTCCACTTGGAAAGAGAAAGTTTTGGTTGTTGGTATCTCTACCGTTTACTCTGTTTGGAGTCTGGGGTCTTTTTGGATCTAATTTAGATGGTGCATTCGCCTTCCAACACTTTGCGTTTAATATAGTGATACTGACCATAGGCCTATCACTTTTTACACCCCCTTTTTATAGTTTGGGAGCAGAATTAAGTGGAGATTATATTGAAAGATCTCGGATAACTTTTTTTCGTGAAGGCTTCTTTCTTCTAGGAACAATTTTAGCAGCGCTAATATATGCTTTTGCTGAGGGGTCGACACAAGCTTTGAAATACATAGCGATAGTAATATTTATTAGCCACCCCATAACTATATTAATCTCTATTTTTGCTTTAAAAGAAAGAGACATATTTTATCAAAACAAGGCAGGTATATTTAGTGTGGTCACAACCATACTACTTGACAAAAAATTAAAATACTTCTTCGTAAGTCAGTTTTTTAATGCTGCTGCGAATGGAATTCCAGGAGCTTTATTTGCTTTTTTTGTAATCCATAAACTACAAAGAGAGGACTTAGTAGGGCTGCTCATGCTTTTCTATTTATTATCGGGCGTATTAGCTGTACCACTTTGGATAAATATAAGTAAGTATTTTAAAAAAAGTGATTTATGGTGTTGCTCAATTTCTTTTTCAATGATTGTTTTCTCATTAGTATTCTTTTTAGATGCAGATAGTATTCTTTTATTTTCGATAATATGTATCCTGACCGGTATTTGTGTGAGTGCAGACTCTGCTCTTCCAACGTCTATTCAAGCAGACCTTTTAGACGAAGATCTTAAGGTAATGAAGAGTAATCGGTCGGGAACGTTTTTCTCAATTTTATCTGTTATAAACAAAACCGCTGCAGCTTTTTCAGGAGGATTTGTATTGTTATTTCTTTACGCAGTTAATTTCAATCCTTTAGGAGGTAATTCAGAGGAGGTATTATTTTGGTTGACCTGTCTATACGCTATTGCGCCAATTGCTCTGAAAATTTTGCCATTATTAATGATGTTTAGGTTTCCTGAAACAAATAGTGATAAAGCTATCTAATAAGAAGAAAGTATTTTCCTAGTATTCTATCTATTAATTTTTTTGGCAAAGTACGTATTAGGAAAAATTGAAGCCCTGATGGTCCCATTGAATATTTGACTTTAGGCTTTGTAAGAGTTGAAATCTTATAAATTTTTTGCGCTAAAACCTTAACATCTTGTCCTTCTTTTGATGCTTCTTTTATAAAGTCTGTGAACTTACTGAAAGCTTGGCCATACACTGTTTTTCTAAATTCACTAGCTCTTTTGTCGACGTTTGATTTTTCCCATATTTCTGTTTTAAAGGCTCTGGGAGCGATAATTATTACTTTGATACCATAAATTAAAAGTTCACGGCGAAGCGACTCCGAAAATCCTTCCAGAGCGTGTTTACTAGAACAATAGGACGCCATAAAGGGCTGTCCAATTGATCCACCACCAGAGCTTATATTGATTACTTTTCCAGGTATAAGTCTATTCTCTGTGCCTAGCAATGGCAGAAATATTTGAACACAGTTAAAAGCTCCTAAAACCATTGTTCTTAAATGAAGGTCAAATTCTTCACTTGAAATATGTTCAACAGGCCCCAATTGTGCAATCCCTGCATTATTTATTAAAATCCCCAGATTAGTTCCTTTTAATGTTAATTTGACTTTTTTATACGCTCTAGAGATTTGAGAGTAGTCAGTTACATCAAAAACTAAAGGTATAAAATTTTTGCCATATTTTTTCTTAAGAAGGGGTTCCATTTTCTTATCTCTTATCGATCCAAAGACTAAGAAGCCTTGTTTCAAATATTCTAATACAAGGGCTTGACCTATGCCTGTTGAACAGCCCGTGATCAATATTGACTTATTTAACTGTTTTTCCATAACTTGTGGATATTATTTTTTCTATCATTTAACGTAAAGTGAGCTGGGTAGTTTCCAACAGTAAAACTGCTACCTACCCAATTGTTGTGTTCGTCATATTGAAGGGTTAATTCCAAATCACCTGATATTTCCCATTCCCTTACTGAGTAACTTTTATCATTAAACAGTATTTTTTTATTTTTCAACTTTCGCGTTTTAATCTCTAGTGGTGTTCCATCCTGTGTGCTGAGCCAAACCCTTCTTTTTAAAAAATCTGGAGTGAAGTAACTAGTAGTAGAAAATTTATCTTTGATTATTCCTGAAAAAGCTGAGCCTTGAACAAAAAAGTCGCTGCCTTCTCGCAGACCTTTTACAAAATATTTTTTACCAAACCATGATGAATTAGCATCTATGGATATTAGTTCTTTGTTTTTCCAAACTTCACGATTTTTTAAGGTATATTTCATAAATTTTAAGCCTAAAAATTTTGGTACTATTTCAACATCGACTACTACTTCCAAGCCGTTTTTGAGCTTTCTATGAGTTAGATTAGAGTAACCAACTATTTCGTCATTTAAAACCACATCAAAGCTCAGAGAGGTCTTGGCTGTTGAGCTAAACACTCGCTGCGAAACAAAGCCCAATGATAAAATACTGGAAATTAAAAAATATCTTCTTTTCATTCCTTTAAAGATTATTGTTATGAGTAACAGGCATGTTAAAGTAGTAATACTATATTTCTACGGTTGCATCAATTCGCACGTTAATTAGTATCTGTTTAAAAATGAGATCGTGGCAAAAATATATTAAACTATGCATTAAATTGATCGATTTGGGAATGTAAAGTAACTATTGTTAATCCTAATCAAGCCGAGTAAGTTCATTCTATGAATATAAGAAAAAGGATATTAGCTACATTTTTGGTCGCTCTATTTTTTTTTCTTGGCGCTCTTAATGTGAATGGAAAGACGTTAGAAACAGTATTTGATAGTTTCAATAAAAATGCAGAAAGAGCCTTGGATATTCTCTCAAAGAGAGAGGCATCTAATGAGTCTCTAAGTTTTTTGCGAGCCGACTTATTTGAAGATAGAAATCGAGCGCTATTCTTACAAAGAGAGATAAATAATACATACCTCATTCAATTGGACGAGTTAAAGCTAATCGACGATCTGATCGCGGAAAGCTCCATTCAAGGTACGTATATTATGTTGGAGAGGCAAAAATTAGTCAGTATTTTAGAAAAAACTACATTCGAATTGGCTAATACGAAGCTGGCTTTAAAGAGGGCCGAGAGACTGATTAAGGAAATTGATTCACTAAAAAAAATAAGGTTCAACGAAAGATTTTTTTCATTTAATCAACTCGTCTTATTACCCACAACATACGTACAGGGGGCATCTGATTTTTTAAGTTTAGTTGGAAATTTCTCTGTTGATTTTTATCAAAATTTTAGCTCACAGGGAAGGTGGATAAGGTTGTTTTCAGTTTCAATCTTGCCAGTTACAACTTTTTTTATTGGGTTATTTATACTTGCTTTTCAAAGTAAAATTATAGAATTGGGAAACAATGTTATTTCACCGCAAATAAAAAACAAAAACACCCTCATCTTTTTAAACCCTATTCTTCGATTGATTGCTCAATTGATTGGAGTCGCTCTAATACTTAATTTTCTGCAAATCCTTGGGGGAAACTATGGGTTGCCGATATTAATTGATTCATTTTCAGTAGCGGCGGTGATTGCATTACTTGGCTATTTTCTGAGGTCAGTTGTTGCTGAGATAAAAGATCGATTGCCAGATAGTAAAATGGATTATGTGGTGGACTTGTCACGACTGCAATGGACGACATTCTACATTGCTGTCGCCTTGGGATTTTTTAGTGTGATAAGTTACCTGACAGAAAGGTCGTATCTTTCTCATGAGGCTGAGGTAACTTTAAACGCGGTCGGTTTAGTCATTATCGTTATCATATTAAATTACGGTTTGAGAAGCATACAAACTCTTATTTACGCATTAGCTGAGCTTCTACCAGGCGCCGAGAAAGGTTTAACCTTTTTGTCTTTAGATTTTATTGTAAAGGGAGCCATATTTCTCAGCTGGTTTTTTTTGATCGGAGGAATTTTCGGTTATCTTCTCATCGCTTTTGAGATCATCAAAGCTATGAGTTATGTAAGTGGTATAATTATCTTAGGAGTTTTCACTGACTTTTTTTTTCGAACGTTGTTACTGTCAGAAAAGAAAAAAAGAGATAATGACGCTAATCCACTTTTTCTGGTTCTTAGCTTAATTAATCTAATTGGCATTCTTTTACTTCTGGGTTTAGCTATAGGGGTAGAATTTTCACAATATGTTGAGTTATGGTTGAGATTCAATGAAGGATTAACTTTAGGAGATGTTAACTTAACACCTGCTTCTATTTTGAACTTTGGTATAATATTTGGTCTAGGTTACTTTACCACAACCATTATAAAAAAAATTGTAAAGGGCACTGTTTTACCTAAAACAAAAATGGATAAAGGTAGTCAAAATGCAATAGTTTCTGGTGTTGGATATGTTGGATATACATTAGCGGCAGTTGTAGCTTTATCGTCAATTGGGTTTAACTTATCAAGTATAGCGATCGTTGCTGGGGCTTTGAGTGTGGGGATAGGTTTTGGTCTACAAACTATTGTATCAAATTTTGTTTCTGGAATTATTTTGCTTGTTGAGAGACCAATTAAAGAAGGTGATTGGATAGAAGCCTCAGGTTATTCGGGCACTGTAAAAAAGATATCAGTACGTTCAACACAAATCGAAACATTCGATCGAGCAATGGTTGTTGTTCCAAATTCGGAATTGATAGCTGGTTCTGTTCTGAATTGGACTCACAGTAATGAAACAGGAAGGGTAAGGGCATCGGTTGGCGTTTCCTATGATACTGATCCAAAACGGGTAGAAAAATTATTGCTTAAAGTTGGAAAATCCCATCAAATGGCTCTGCTTGACCCTGAGCCGTTTGTAAGATTTCAGCGATTTGGTAATAGCTCATTGGATTTCGATTTAATTATTTATGTAAAAGACAAAAATTATATGTTTCAAGTTAAATCTGAACTTCATTATTCCATTTTTGAATTATTT
Organism: uncultured Alphaproteobacteria bacterium; assembly: GCA_902584635.1. Taxonomy (GTDB): domain Bacteria; phylum Pseudomonadota; class Alphaproteobacteria; order Rhodobacterales; family Rhodobacteraceae; genus CACIJG01. Next base: position 16,819 of record CACIAQ010000024.1, on the reverse strand, counting down.
AAAAAGCAAGGGATCGAAATTCCATTTCCTCAAAGAGAGCTACACATTAAAGGAAACTCAAATTTAGAGATTGATAAAAGAGTGGCGGTAAAGAAAGTTAGTAAGAATGAGTGAACAAAAATTTCTGTATAACGAAAATCCATATAAAAAAGAACATACAGCCAGAATTATTGGTAAATCTACTGAGCTTGGTATCAAAGTTGATGAGCTAATTTTTTATCCTAGGGGAGGAGGTCAGCCTGGGGATACGGGAAAACTTCTATTTAATGAACAGAGTTTGAAAATAATCGATACAGTCAAAGACCCAGAAGGTCAGGTTTACCTTAAAATTGAAGAAATAGATGCTATCGGCAACCCTATAAATGAAACTATGGCAACTCAAATTTTGGATTGGGATATTAGGTATAAGTATATGAGAACACATACAGCGCTTCATTTGTTGTCTGTATGTCTCCCCTTTCCTGTAACTGGAGGACAAATTACCTGTGAAAAAGGTCGAGTGGATTTTGATATGCCTGAGTCACCAGATAAGGATGAGCTCACAGATAGATTGAATGATATGGTGAAGGCTGATTACGCTGTGTCTTATGAGCGAATCTCACAAAAAGAGCTTAGAGAGAGGCCACAACTTATAAAAACAATGTCAGTCAAACCTCCTCAAAATGTCGACTTTGTGCGATTAGTCAGAATAGGAACTGCTAATAGTGTTATCGATTTACAACCTTGTGGAGGTACTCATGTTAAATCAACTGCAGAGATAGGTAAGCTATGCGTTTCAAAAATAGAAAAAAAAGGTAGAATGAACAGACGCGTTTCAGTTGTCTTGCAAGATTGATAAAAATACGTAGAATGCTCAAAATGGTGGGAGAGGTGGCCGAGTGGTCGAAGGCGCACGCCTGGAAAGTGTGTAGGCGGGAAACCGTCTCCAGGGTTCGAATCCCTGTCTCTCCGCCAAACCCTCAATATATTAATATTCTCTTTTAAATTAAAGGCTTTTGATGGTACTGTACATCCAAAGGGATACAGATTTGGATACAGAACAGGATACAGATTAGGCTTTTATGTTATGAAAGATTTGAGTTTTACACCAAGACAACTGACTAAAAAGGGGAAGAAGATTTGGTACTTGTACGCTTTGATTCCCAAAGAAGTACGTCAACAAAACAACAATGACCCTTATATTAAACGCTCTTGTGGTGTAGATGTCAGGACAGAAGAACAAGCTCTAGCCTGTATAGATGGAGCAGTAGGACAAGAGATTAGAGATATATACAAAGGTTTTGTAGCAGAGCATGACCCATTGATTGTATGTGCAGAAAATCTTTTAGAAGCTCTATATGGAACATACAACAGCAATGGAAGGTTATTACCACAGACTAAATGGCTACCTCATGTTCTTACTCCTGACCGAATTAAAAATCTAAAGCATTATGGGAAAGAAAGCAGTCCTGAGAGGTCGGAGTATAATCTAATAATGAACCTCCTGAGAGGTGAAGTTGCTAAGATAATAGAGCCTGATGTTCCTTTATTTAAAGGGAATAAACTTACTGACTATGATGCAATAGCTAAAGCAGTAGAAGAAGAAGCAAGAAAGATTGCTGTCAGCTTTGATAAGAGCCATATGGAGAGAATAGTTTATGAAGTTATGTCCTCAGACAAAACTGATTCAGAAACTGGATTTTCAATTAGTAAGCAATCAGACCTGAAAGATATGTCATTTGAGAAGTGGGATACACTTCAAGCTCTTGAAATCTCAGACACAATGAAGGGATTTGATAAGATAGAGGTATCACCAGAAGACTTGTATAAAATCTTCTCAATCTACAGAACTAATGTACATGACTATAACTCTCATAAGAGAACTAGAGTGTCTGATGCTCTTGCAGAGTTAGAAGATGCTCACCTGAGAAAGAGAGAAGGTAGAGGAAAATCAGGCATAAAATTAAAGGATTTAGTTCTTGAGTGGGAAAGCAGAAACATTGCTAGTGTGGGAAGAAACAAGACACTTCAGGAATATAGAGCAAAGCAAAGAGCGTTCTTAGAGTGGACAAAGAATGTTGATATTGCTGATTTAAATGCTGACTTGGTAAATGGATTTATTGACTATTTGTTTACAGAGCATGACTTTGCAAAAAAGACATTAAAGAAATATTACACAGCTATCAGACAGCTTGTAAGCGTTGCAAAAGATAAAGGTTGGATTGCTAGAAGTTCTAATCCTTTGGAGGGATTTGAGATAGGAAATAGAGGAGCAGAGCCAAAGTCTTATGACAAGTTTGATGATAGTGGGATTCAGATTAGACAGTTGTTTTCATTAGATATTCCTGAACAGGAGAGAATGTTATTAAGCCTTCTAGCCTGTACTGGTTGCAGATTAAATGAGATGGCTTCTATTGAGTGGGAAGATATAAAGCGAGATGATGAAGGTGTATCGTATTTTGACCTGACTAGAGAAAGTTTGAAAGTCAAAGAGTGGAAGGGAAGTATTGCTTGGTCAAGACGAGGTGTTCCTATTGTAAGGGAACTGCAACCTTTATTAGATGCTTGGAGGGTTAAAACTGGTGGTACAGGACGTTTGTTTAACTACAGGCAGACAAGTGACGGAACAGCGTCAACAAGTGCGTCAGACGCTTTAAATCCATATATACATAGAGTTCGTAAGCCTGACCAAGATAATCTAGTTGTTCATTCTCTAAGAGGATATTTCATAACTTTGCTAGTTATTAATGATGTTGATGACACCTTGAGAAAAATAATAGTTGGTCAGAAGCCTGAAGGTGAAGACCCAGTTTATGTAAATACAAGAGTGAGTCAGAGCAGAAGATTATCAGTAATGCAGAGAGCAGATTTTAGTTTCATTAACACACCAAGACTGGAGGTATCAGAATGAAGATAGCGTACATAAGAACGTCTAGTGTCCAACAAAACTTGGACGTTCAGAGAGAAACAGTAACAAAGTTTGGAGTAGATAAAATCTTTGAAGAGCAAGTCTCAGGAGCATCTACAGACAATAGAGAACAACTTAAACAAGCGTTAGATTTCGTAAGAGATGGAGATGAATTAGTTGTTACAAGAATAGATAGATTAGCAAGGAGCGTTAGAGATTTGCAGAATATTGTACATGAACTAGAGCAAAAGAATGTGAAGCTAGTTTGTACAGAGCAACCAGTTGATACATCTAATGCAATGGGGAAGATGTTTTTAGATTTGTTAGGAGTCTTTGCATCATTTGAGAGAACAATGATTAAAGAACGACAGGCAGAGGGTATTGCTAAAGCAAAGTTACGAGGAGTCTACAAAGGTCGTAAGCCTAAAGTAGAAGCTAGTAGAATCAATGACTTAAAGGAAGAAGGTCTATCTATATCAGCAATAGCAAGAGAACTGAATGTTAGTAGAAAGACTGTTTACAACAAGTTAGTAGCTTAGAGTTATGACTATATTACTAAAGTATTTTTGTAGTTTTGATGTGTCCAATTGTGACCTTACTGATAACACTTTTGAAGGAGGATTTATAAATGAGCTTTAATCAATCAGTAGATGCTTTGTTTTGGTGGTGTGTAGAAGTATTGAAGATAGGAGGTGACTTAACTGGCTTGGGTTACAATCTTCTTAATATACTTGTGTTCATCATACTTCAGCCAACATTGATATTGTTATTCTTCATACTTTGGAGAGTAGAAAGAAAGAGGAGATTAAATAATGCCATTTGATGATAGTTACAATTCTTATGAGAGCTTTAAATTAGCTCATACAAAGCCTATACTTGTAGCTGATAGGAACCAGAATAGCAAGAGAAGGAGTCTCACAGGCTAAATATGGAAGGCTGATGATGTATTTTGGTCTAGTAGTTATGTTTATTGTGTTATCTGGTTGGAATAGCATGATTGAGCCTATGACTCTGAATGGATAATTATACCAAGTTTATCTTAACTATTATTGCGCTTAGTACATCTATACTGGCTGTACAGAGCTTCCCCACAAAAGACTACTACCATTATGTAAAGACTGGAGAGAGGTACAGCTAATACTTTCCCCTATGTTCACCGCATTGCAGCAGACGTAGAAAAAACTTGATGTTCATCCCCATAAAAAATCTATAATATAAGACTGACACATAACCAACTAAGGTGTCAGATGAAATCTTATGACGAGTTTAAAGCTGAAATGGAAGCAATTCAGCAGCAGATGGTTGAAGTTAAGAAGAACGAACGTGCTAACGCACTCATAGTAGTAAAGCGTCTCTGCGAAGAGTTGGGCTTTACTGCTGGCATGCTTAAAGGCTCCTTGGCAAAGGGTAGAGGTAAAAAATGAAATTGAGAGCTGCATTATTAGTAGACAGCTTGCGGATTTCTAGATGGCAACTAGAAGCTCTAGAAGTGGCACAAGAAGCAATTGATGTAGTGCTTGTTCTCAACTGTAAAAACACCAGTAATAAAAAAAATTTCATAAACAACTTTTTCTACTACGCCCTCAATATTTTCACACTTAAAAATTCTCTTACAAAGCGAGCACCAATAAATCTCGAACAAACAGAAGTTATTAACTTCAAATCCATATACAAAGGCGCATGGCAGTCTTTTCCAAAAGAAGTATATGACGCTCTGGATGAAGAAAGTGTTGATTTGGTGATTAAGTTTGGAATGAGTTTGTTAAGGCTAGACGAGCATCAGAAAATACCTCCTATCCTTTCTTTTCATCATGGAAATCCATCGAAGTATAGAGGACGTCCAGCAGGCTTCTATGAAATTCTTAACCGAGAAAAGTCGACAGGAATAATTGTGCAATCACTTAGCAATAAGTTAGATGCTGGTGAAATTTATGCTTATGCCGAATCTAAAGTCGTAAACTATTCATACAAAAAAACTGCACTAAATTTCTACTCTAACTCTATACCTCTGCTCAATAAAGCTATGGTGAATTTATCCAATCAAACTCCTATACAAATGGGCGTTGACGGCAAGAATTATAGACTTCCGTCAAACTATAAGGTTATCAATTTTCTGGTTCTTCTTTTTTTAAACGGGATAAAGAAGGTTTTTTACGGTTTGTTTTTTGAAAAAAGATGGAATATTGCAACTAGCCCAAACAATCTTAACCTAAATCAATCTGAAGAACTTCTTTCACAGGTTTTTAAAGAAGTTCCAATCCAAGAAAAATATAACTTTTATGCAGACCCTTTCTATTCTGAAGATGGGAAGAAAGTTAGGCTTGAGGCGTTAGACAACCATACTGGGCTAGGAGATATTATAGAAGTAGAAACTGAAAATCACTCAAATCAAAGAATACTTTTGAGTGGTGAGCACTTTTCTTACCCTTGCTCTTTTATGCATGATGGTGAGGAGTACTTACTACCAGAAGTCGCAAGTCATTCTGCACAATATCTCATTGCCGCTAACAAAATCGATGAGAAGTATTACTTGAAAGGACTTGAGAATAAGCGCATTGTTGATGCTACATTACATCTGAAAGATGGCAAGGCGTACTTATTCTTTGGTGAAAGCAATACAGCGCACACGGTACTTAATTTGTGGATTGCAGATAGTCCTTTTGGAGAGTTCAAGCCACATCCTATGAATCCTGTAGTTATATCTCCTTCAGTAGCAAGGATGGGGGGGAAAATAATAAATCACAAAGGTAAAACGCTACGCTTTGGGCAAAATAATTCTGGCGAATATGGTGAATCAATGTCTGTGATGCAGATAACAGCCTTATCCGAAAAAGATTACGAGGAAGTCGAGATTGGAAAGATTAGTATTGATAAGTTTAGCGGTCCGCATAGCATAGGATTTAACTCTGAAATGAGTGAAATTCTTATCGACTATTATAGTAATAAGTTCTCGCTTTTCGCCGGAGTAAGACGGATTAAAGCAAGGCTTCAAAAGAAATAAATTGTACCGTGGTTGTATCTAGAGTTTGCAATCTAGATTCACAAAACAATGTCGACAAGTTGCTGCAAGAACGAATTGATAAGGGTAATCCACGTCGCAAACTAACAATTGAAGAAACTAAGCGTCTGAGCAAATTAGACGCATTAGCTAACAAACTTCAGCGTGGCGAAAACGTGCAAAACCGTCAACTACAAACGTGGTTAAGCGAAGATTAATACGCACAGTTAGAAGCTAATTGACAAGAACAACTATGCTACCTAGGGAAAGACCCAGAGCTAATACAAACGGAGAGCTACTACAACGAATGCAAAGCTATCAATGATAGTGCTTTGAGAGGTGAGTTGGTAAATAGATAATACTGTGTAAGTCTCTGTAATATATAAATAAACTTGCTATTTCATATACCATTCCTGAAAACTTGGTCAACTTAGATATATGCAAAAAAACAACTATTAATCAGGAGGACTCTAGCCATATAAATAAAGACTAGAGCTATACAGCTTCATAGATTTCTACACCTTGTTTTTATGAAGTTACATATAGACCTCATGTAAACTACTTTTTTTAACTAGAGAGAGGGAAACCTAGTATAAACCAGTAGGGATATATTCAGATACAAGACAGATATGAGATGTCTACAGAGCAAGAAGATGGATGGGATATAGTTTATTGAGTGTGACTTGAAGGGTACCTCAACTAATCAATGTTAAGTACACAGAATTAGATGTGAGTTAGGGTTGTATTTGATTAAAGGTTACATAGATTTCTGAAGTCCAGACTCTAAGTCACACTTTAGATAAGTTATTGTTATTAAATAGTATTAACGCTGTAGTCATGCATGAGCCACAGGGGGGTATAGCGTATATATGTATACAGACGTACATAGATTCAGGTTTTAGATGAGAGATTAAGAGCAGATAAAGCCTTTACTTATGTTCTACTTTTGTTCTACATTGTCATAACATATTTGTAATAATGTTTATTAAGTTCAGGAACTCTCAGGAGTTGACCTTACTGATAACACTTTTGTATTGTTGGATGATGTTTGAATCTTTCGTAGATGAAATAGCTCTTGAAATAGAAGAGATAGAAGAACGACACTCAAGAGCAGAGTCTGTACAGCAAAGATTCAGATATGCCATAAGAACGATTTTACTAGATTGTTGGAAAGCATCTAAGTCTATTCCTGTTAGGATGTGCGAGATACATAGACGCAGTAACTTCTACTCAAATACAAATAGGTATGCTGACCCAAACTTAGCTTATAGGCAAGTAACACAGGCGTTTGAAGGCTTACTGAACTTAGGATTAATCTTTATAGAGCGACAAGGATACTACGACAGACAAGCGTTTTCAGGAGGTTTGACGCAGTATATACCGACTAAAAAATTATTAGTGCGTCTGACAGCCCTTGAAGGACATCCTGCGTTGTCAGTAGAAACAAATCTATCAACATCTGAGATGGTTCTATTGCGTGACAGAGTGTCAGGTAGAAGAATGATAATCGACTATGAAGATGATGAAGTGACAACTGGATATAGAGATAACCTCATTGTCATCAATAGCGAATATGCAAAGCATTGGATTGACTTGCGTATACCTGACAAAGAAGTTCCTGTACTAGCAAAGAAACTAAAATTAGATGAAGATAAGCAACCCATTGATTTGAGCAAACGCTTTCTATACAGGGTGTTTACGAGAGGTTCATTTGAAAAAGGTGGTAGGTTTTATGGTGGATGGTGGCAGAATGTGAAGAAGGAATATAGACCATTCATTACAATAGATGAAGACTTCACAGAGGAGCGTGACTACAGCCAACTACATCCTCATCTGATGTACTTCAGCATAAATAAAAAGATGGGAAGTGAAGATGCATATGGTCGTGTATTTGATGGAAAGCATAGAAAGTTAGTCAAACAGGCATTTAATGCAATGGTGACAGCTTCAAGTCCTTTGCTTCGCTGTCCAAATGGAATCAATCTTTTAGGATATGACTTCACTTGGAGGGAACTGAGAGAGCGTATTATCAAAGCTCATAAGCCTATAGAACATCTATTTTTTAGAGGGATGGGGATTAGTCTACAGTTTGAAGACAGCCAGATTGTAGAGGATATATTACTTCAAAGCTGTGCAGAGAAATCACCTGTTTATCCTATCCATGACAGCTTCATTGTTAAGAAGATAAACGTAGATGGCTTAGAACAGATGATGCGTAAAGCAATACATGACAGATATGGAGAAGATATACCCATTGACCAGAAGCTAACAGTAGAGCCAACGCCACTATACAAGGAAGATGGGACTTCTAATATTGAACAGTTAGTTAAGGAAGATAGAGAATATGCACAATGGTTTGATAGAAACACTCTGTGGTTATTCAATAAAGGAAAGAGTGAGTCATCAAGAACACGCTAGAAGGGAAATCTAGCAGACAATGTATGTATCCCTGATGACTCGTGCTTGGTGGAAATTATGTCAGTAAAACCACCACGCTAACTTGATTAAGTCCTTAGAAACTTGGCTATATCGTTAGATACTGTCAAATCTCCTCCAGCTTTTTCATTGCTGATATTTGATGACAATAGCTTCTCTTCAACCAACTTATCTAAGTAACTTACAAACTTCGTAGATATGTTCATCTCATGGAACTTCTTATGCATCCTTGATGTCATTCTGAAAGTCTCACCAAGTTCTACAGCATGAACAATACAGGCTGATAACAACTTATGAACATGACCATTTAATGTAGAACGTCTGTAAGGAACTGCACCACTTGAGCGTAATATTGATAAGACGATTTCACACTTATCATTGAACTCGTGGCTGTTCTGTTTAAGTCGTTCTCTGGCTTCATCTACTAATAAAAACAACGTCTTCATCATTAAACAAACTCCTGACCTAGTTCTCTTCCAAGACGCTTTAGGTCTTTTACTAGCTTGTTAAGACGTTCCCAGTCTGACTGCCTTACTACGCTTAGTATCTCATTCTTGCCTTGTCGTATTAGCAATAATGGTGTGACATTCAAATCAGTCTCTGCAGTCATGCATTGCTTCTTAGCCTGTTCAAAGCTCTCATATACTCTTGAGAATCCTCTATCGTCTTGCTTACATTCAACGCTGTATGGATAGCCATATCTTGCTTCATCTAGCATTTGCCAATCTTCTCCTCTTTGATTTATAGGGACTGATTCAATCAATCCTTCATGCTCTGGTTGAAACTGCATATGGATTTTCAGACTATCTAATTGCAGTTGATTTCCCTTCGCTTGTCTTTGTTTTCTATTCTTCTTTGTGAAAGTCATTGCAGACCTCACAACTCTAAGAAAGCATCTCTACCCAGAGTTAAGTAACATTGACGCATTTGCCATTGTGTAGATGCATGATAGAACAAAGAAGGGTTCTCTTTCTTTATGACAAGAAAGTAACTTAAAGGTTTACTAAACATTACCATTTACCTTGTTTTATTGAGTTATACAGGATGCTTATGCCTGTCTGATGAATAGCTCTCACAAGTCAAAAGCTAGTGAGTGGTTAAGTGCTATTCTAAAGTTTTGAAGCTAAATAGTTCTTTGAAAAACTATATGTATAGTTATACCATATTCAGACACAAAAGTCAATCTAAATCTCTTGAAGGGATACAGATTTGGGATACAGATTCTATTGTGTGAGTATTGACAAGTATTTGATAATGTGTCACTGATAGTCAACTATAGTTGGAGTTTTCGAGAGATGGAACAAAGTACACAGAGATACACCAGAGAGTCCCTGTCTCTCCGCCACATACCTAACTTCCTTATGTCACCCTGTGTCATAAACCCAAAGAAACAAGGGAAGTTGTTGACGTAAGCCCTCCACGCTATTTCATAATACATCATCTTAAATCAACCCACTTTGTGGACCGAGTTGTGGACTGGAGATGACATGAAACGATTAAACGCAAAACAATTACTCGTATTGCCAAAGGGCAAATACCATGACGGCAATGGCCTGTATATTTCTATCTCATGCAAAGGAAAAGGCAAATGGAGCTTTCGCTATAGGGCACACAAAAAATCACGAGAGATGGGGTTAGGGCGCTTCCCAGACGTCTCCCTTTTTGATGCCCGACAGCATGCCCTTAGCAACAAGCAATTACTGAGAAAAAATATTGACCCTATAGACGAAAAGAATAGAGCGGAGGTTTTAAGGCAACAGCAAAACAAAAAGTTTTCCGAAATTGCGGACCTTTATATTTCAACAAAAAAGAAAGATGAATGGACAAACCCCAAAAGTGAACAGCAATGGCGGAGCACGATAACCCATTATGCTGTCCCTTTTTTAGATAAAAAGCCACTGAGTGATATTAATATGGACGATGTTCAGGCACTTTTATTACCCATTTGGTCATCGAAAACCGAGACGGCACGGAGACTACAACAACGATTATTTAGAATTTTTGGGTTTGCAAAAGTAAAGAAATGGTATGACAGAGATAATCCAGCCTTATGGAGAGGGGGGTTACAAGAGGTTATGCCAGACCCCTATAAAATCTAAAAGGTTACGCATCACCCCTCATTACAGCACGAAAAAATTCACCGTTTTTATGAACAGCTTTGTGAATATGATGTAGTCTCGGCGTATGCATTGCGCTTGTTGATTTTAACAGCCTCTCGGACAAGTGAAGTCATCAAAGCAAAGTTTGAACAATTTAATCTCAAGAAAAAGCTGTGGACACTCCCCTATCAAAACATGAAGGCACGAAAAGAACATACGGTTCCGTTGTCAAATGAGGCCTTATCCATCATTACATTAATGCGACAGAAGCATAATCATGAATTTGTATTTACCAACCTTGGAACAGGACGCCATATATCCAATGGGGCTATGCTCGTATTTATAAAAAAGCGATTTCCGCATTTCAAAATCACAAATCATGGCTTTCGCTCAACATTTAGAACCTGGGCAGAAGAACAGGGAAAATATCAACATTATGCCATTAAGTTTTCACAAGCGCAGCAATTGCCAGACAAAGTGGAAAAAGCCTATATGCGGTCAAATTTAACAGAGCAAAGAAAAACTATTATGGACGATTGGGAGCAATATATACTGTCATAGTACCGATAAATTTTAAAGCACAAACAAAATTTCAAAGTTAATACCAAATCTAAGAGAAAGGCCAACTCATGTCTACTATATCACCGCCGCAAAATCCTGAAGCAAACCCGCGTGTTAAAGCTGTTTTTGATGATATCCGTACCACGCGTGGAAGCGACTTTATAAATAACCTATGGCATTACCTTGCCTTTGATGAGAGCTTACTCGAGAATACGTGGCGCGATGTAAAAGCAGTAATGGCAACTCCAAGTAAACTAGACCCAATGACAAAGGAACTTATTTATGCCGCTGTTTCTATTGCAAATAGCTGCGAATATTGCATACATTCGCACACGGCGGCTGCCAGAGCAAAAGGAATGGATGATGAACAATATGCCGAGTTCTTATCAATTGTATCGCTCGCGGGTAGAACAAACCAACTTCTTAATGGAATAAAGGTACCCATTGATAAAGAATTTGATTATGAAGAAAAAGAGTAGTTTTATGTAAAAAAGACATTGTTTGGTCTTTATTTATAAAAGACTAAATGCTATTCTTAATTAACTACTGACCTACGCATTAATTTGCGGCTTACTCACGGCAAGGCGAAACCCTAGGGTGTGAGGATTTCAACACGCACAATAATGTGCTCTTACTTCGGGATAGATTATTTATCTAGTGGTGAAGGTTTCAAGGTTTAAATTTTTAATTATTTAAAGAGGAATCTTTATTATGAAATCCAATTTTATAAGTAAAAAAGAAGTAGCAAGAATGCTGAACATTAGTCCGTCAACCGTCACACGGTGGTCTAAAACACATTCAAATTTTCCAGAGCCTTTTCCGCTTGGACCAAACAAGGTCGTGTGGGATGTCAGAGAAATTGAAAACTATATAAATGAGCAAAAAAAACACAGAGGGTTTTTAGGGCATAAACCCGTAAGACAGGTACAAGATGTCAACAAAGCTCAATGAAAATCAACTTATTGCCATTCATTTAATAGCTACTGGTGTGAAAGCATCAGTAATTTCTAAACAACTTGGGATTAGAGAAGAAACGCTATCACGTTGGAGGCAGAATGATAAATTTAACGAAGCAGTAGAGAGTGCTACGGAACGCATTTTAACGGAGATTGTTGATACGCATAAAAACCTATTAATCACCTCTCAGAAAATTATTGCAGACGCTTTAAATGACGAGGAGTTAGACGTATTCAACAAAGCTAACTTAGCTCTTAGGTTTTTGAGCTTAATGAAGGGGAAAGAAGATATAGAGAAAAAATCTTCAGACAATCTAAATCATTATGTACATACTAAGGACTTTGGCATTAATGTAGGGATGTAAATACGATAGAATTTTTAGAGTATTAGGACAAAAATGGATGTAGTAAACACATGGGAAATTAGAACGGCAAAAATTGTCTGCATACTGATTACCGGTATGTCGGCGGTTATGTTTATAATGGAGCTACCAAATCCCAAGGACGAACTCCTAGACAATGTATTAGTAAAATGTGGCATCTTGCTAATGTTTATATCAACGGTTATAGGATTTTTTAGGATTAGTGTTAAAAGCTATAACAAATACATACTTATAATAGCTTGCGGTATGTTTCTTGGATTCAATATTATGGTCCTGGGACACCAGCTTAACATGTTCAGAATGCCAAGTGAGCAGATTCTCGGACCTGGACGAACTTTAGAGCACATATTTATTGTCTTTCCATTTTTCGCTTTACTGTCACTTTTTATTTTTCGTTTATGGGCTGTTTTCCTTTGGCTTGCTCTGAGTTTGATCCAACCTGTGAAAGATTATTTTATTTTTACGCGACTAGAACAGGTGTATTTTACGTCTGATGCACAGCTATTAGCGAATGACGGTAATGCAGTTAGCGAGGGTAGGTTTTTTGATTATGTAACATTATACAGTTTGTATTTAGTAGCAATTGCATCTGTAGCTTTTTATACTAGATGGGTACTTAAAAGCACAGTAGAACTCGAAAAATCAAGAGCGAATTACAGTCGCTACTTTTCCCCTGATGTAAGAGACGAGATAGAAAGCTCAACAAACAACGCGAATGAAAAGAGCTCGAGAGATTTAACGGTTGCTGTAATGTTTACTGATGTTGTTGGTTTCACAAAACTTTCAGAAAAGATGCAACCAAAAGAGGTTTTGGAATTATTGAGTGAATATCAGACATTAATGGTAGACGCAATTTTTCAACATAAAGGTACAGTAGATAAATTTATAGGTGATGCTGTCATGGCAAATTTTGGAACGCCGAAATCTCATGGAAACGACGCGCAAAATGCATTTGACTGTGCCTTATTGATGAATAAAAAACTCTCTGACTGGAATATCGAAAGAGAAAAAAAGGGACTTGTTAGAATTGAGCATCGCATAGGAATTCATTATGGCCCATGTGTCGCTGGAAATATGGGTAGTGAGCAAAGAGTAGAGTTTGCGGTGATAGGGGACGTTGTCAATGTAGCTAGCAGAATTTGTGATGCGTGCAAAGAATTTGATACTAACTTCCTCGTCAGCTTAGATCTTGAGAAAAAAGTGACGCATAAAGAGGATAATGAAAGAGTTTCAAATTATAAGATAAGAGGCAGAAAAGACACGATTGACCTTGTGAAAATCTATTGATCACGCCTCAGAGATTTATTGCTAATGCTTCAAACTAAGACGATTTAGATTTATTAAGGAAATAGTGTAAATAGAAATTTAGGGAAAGTGGCTTTATATGAGAGAGAAATTTGAACTGTTGATACAAATTAATTCCTCTATTGAAAAAGGTGAAATTCCTAATTTAGATGATATATTTCATGCTGATTACCTTTATCTAAAAGATAATACACTTGTAAATCGAGATGAACATGTAGAGTTCATGAGAAAAGAATTTACAAGAAAAATCACTGTTATTAATCCACAATTTTTGTATGAAGACAAAGATATGATGACATATAGCTACAACATTAAAGTTCGTGGAAAAGACTATCGAGTTGTTCAAGTTCAAATGTGGAAAGACGGAAAAATTTGGAGAGAAATGAGTAATGCTGTTGAAAACTAGAAAAAGTAGATTGAAATAGTTAACTTTGGTAGGTTTAAAAGAATGAACTCAAACAATATAAAACTTAGACACTATATAGCCACGCATACTTTTCATTCCCCTGGTAAAATGAAAGAGTTTAAAAGTGCATTCAAGAACCGAAAAAAAAATTCTGATTGGTTTAATACTGAAACACCAGAGGTGACAAAATTTTTTTTTAATACACTAAGAGACAGACAGATTGTCAAAGAAAGCGAGAGAAGCAATTTCAACCAATCAGATTATATTATTCTATATCAATTCTTTTTAGGAAAAGGAGATTTCTTTTTTTGTCATTGGTATGCTATTGACGAGCAAGCAATACTCGACAGACTTGCTGCTGCTGGTGGAGATAAATTTTTCATAACTATGGCAACTGTTATTGATTCTCCAAAAATAAACGTTGAAGTAATGCAATCTTATCTTCAAAAACTAAAATAATTTCATTTCTATTAAAAATAGCCTGTTTCTAAAGTTGCTAAAGCAATGAACATATGCAGAAATTGTGTGTATAGAAATTTAGAAAAGGTAGCTTAATATGGGTAGAAGATTTAGAAATGCGATGGCTTTAGAAGGAGATATTATTGTAGAATGGGAAAATTAAAATGACACCTACTAACGTTGTATCGATGGATTTTGAAACAAAAGAGGCTATGGAAGATTTTCTGGAAACGTATGAAAGAGACAGTCCAACTCTATACCCTGATGCTGAAATGCTATTGATGATTAAAACCACTGAAACAAGCTGTGTGGGCGTTTCAGTTTATCCCAACGAAGAAGCGCGCAGTCTTGCTGAAAGTCGTACATCAGGAAAACTTAAATATCTTGTTAAGGAGAATTTCAGACTCTCAGGGGACATGGTTATAAAGCACGTATTTCCAAATAAAGGAATAAAGAATGGATAAGAACCTTAGAGCACAAGTGTTTGAAACTTATAATAGATTTTTAAATGCGTTTAACGAAGCGGATATGGAAACAATAAATGATTGTATTTCTTATCCCTTGGCATATATCGGTGCAGATTCAGTTAAAATGTTAGATAAGTTTCCAATTGATCCTCGAGAATTAAAAGAGAGAATTGGATGGGCAACAAGCAACGCTTTTGAAATCGATGTCGTAGCAGTTTCCGACAAGAAAGCGCATGTTGTAATCCGCAATGTTAGAAGGCTAAGAAGTGACGGTTCTCTTATTGAGGAAGCAACTGCGTTTTATGCTCTTAAAAATACCAATAGCGGTTGGAAGATGTATGCCATTTCAGATATTACTTTCCCTGCTTAAAAAAAACCTTCAGACAATAGAAGCCAGCGTACAGGCTTAAGAGATAAAAGAATAAAAAGGATTTTTTCAGTGCAGCTAATAAAATATTTCTTCATATTTGCTGTATGCTTATTCTGGCCATTTTTTGTAGGCTATGCTGATATTCAACAAAATACTAAAATACAAAGTTATTTGAATGCGCTTGGTTATAATGTAGGGCAGATTGATGGTATTATCGGCAAAAATTCTAGAAAACAACTAATTAGCGTCTTAAAAGAGCATGGTCTTGAATTTGATGGTGTTGCTGATAGCAATGAACTGCAAATTCTTAGAAGAATAGCCACCGGTAAAAATATCGACTTAACAGAGCATCGTTTAGGTATCTCTTATGAAAATCTTTTACAAATAATGGATGAACAAACAGCAAAACTATTTGTACCCAATAGTAGAAACATCAATAAGGTAGAAGGGTTTGAGATAGTCGATTTCAAAGGACGCAAAGCCGCTAGAATGTCCATAAGCATGAATGACAAAGGCCATCCTGATGATTGGGGCAGATTTGGTGCAGCCGGGACTGCGCAACGCATACAGATACAAGAAAAACCGAGGGTGCACGAGATGAGAGATGGTGAAGTATACTGGTATAAATTTTCAATTTTCATACCTAATCATGTTGGAAGCGACTATCACACAATTTCACCATTTGATTTAAAAGATAGAAAAAATGGTCGTCAGAGAGACCCAGCAATAGCATTTACTATAACCAATAATCAAGTGACCTTTCAGTTAAAAACTACGGGCGAAGAGTGTCACAAAATTAAAAATATGCAGGGCGAGGTATCAGATTTTTGTGAACGCCCCGGGTTAATAGCCAACATGGAGACTAGTAATTATTTCAAAAACCGATGGCTTGATTTCGTATTTCAAATGGACATGCGTAAAGGCAAAGAGATTACAAGATTTTGGGTCAATCAGCGGCTTATGGGTGTTATAAAAGGTGACCTCAGTCCCCAAGGTAAATTTCTCGGTTTTAAGTTCGGTCCTTACCGAAACTCAATTAAAAAGCCACCAAAAGATGAAGTAATCTACTATGCAGACATAATGCGCAGAGCTTCATGTGAAGATTTAGAGATACTTAACTGTGAACAGTTTAATAGTGCACCCTCCAACAACAGTATTTATGGAGTAAGAGAGTTGTTGCGTTGTTTTAGGGAACCAAAGCAAGGAATGCCTTGTCCCCTTATCTGTGTTGACCGTGCATGTGAGAGTCTTTCATATTAGAATCTAGGTGAAGCTTTTAAGATTGAAATTCATTGTTTTTTAATATTTCTTATTCTTGCTTTCACTACTCTAGCGACGTTCTTTCCTACGCCAGGAACTTCGCTAATATCTATCTAAATAATTTCACCCCAAAAAATCCCAGTATACGCTCTATATTTCTCCAAACTGCATATAAACCTAAATGTATTAGAATTTGAGAACCGTTGTTAGAATAATGTTCTATAAGAAAGTC
>CACIAQ010000023.1 GCA_902584635.1 uncultured Alphaproteobacteria bacterium | reverse complement strand
TTGATCTTTTTAACTCTATCTTCTAGTTTTAAAATATTTGATAGAGCGGCACCATTTATTGCTATATCGGCTTTGATGGGCTTATTTACAGTTATACTATATTGGGGACTGTTTTTTATTGACCCAACTTTGGTTAATTATGCAGGAGAAAGATTAGACTTATCTCGTGAAATCTATTTGCATTTTGCTGGACCAGCACTTTTATTTTTTGATGCATTTATTTTAAGGAAGGCATTTAGTGATTTCTATAGAATTACAACATTTGCTTTTTTTATAAACTTTGGATATTTCGGATGGCTAGAGTTTTTTGTTCAACCGAATAGTGATTTTCCAGTTGGTAAAATAACTGCCGGCCTACCCTACCCCTTTATGAATGATATGCCTTTTGAGCATCGATTAATTTTTATGTTGATGTGTTTTATATTTGGGGCGCTGTTTATATGGATTTTGACAAACGTTCAGAAAAAATATGTCTGAAGTAGCTTTTACACTATTAAATTCTTATTGATTGAAAGTTTAGTTTAAAAAATATCTATCTTTAATTAGTTGGCCTTTAATCTATTTAACAGTTAGCATTTACTTTTTTAAGAAAATCTGTCTTATACAGTTAACTTATGAAGTGTTATTTTTTTATCTCTTCCCCTAACCTCAAAATTCTTTACTTCTTCTGTAGGTAAGTTTTCACTGAGTCGCAATTTAACTTCATCAGACATCAAAACATCGGATTTCACCTCTTTACAAGCCTCACAAATTCTACTAGCTACATTCACGGTATCTCCAATGACAGTAAATTCAACACGATCTTCACTCCCAACGTTTCCAACGAAGCATGATCCATAATGCACCCCCACTCTATGCTTTATAACAGGCAAATCTTTATCTGAACGTTCTTTCTCCCATTCTCGCATTGAAATCTGCATTTGCCTTATGCAATTGAGAGCATTTTGAGCATCATTACCTCTAGATACTGGAGTTCCAAAAGTCGCCATTACGCTATCACCAATAAACTTATCTACCGATCCACCGTTTTGAAATACCGCAGCTACCATTTTGGTTTGATACTCCGAGAGTAGTTCAAGAACCTGTTTAGGCTCCAATCCCTCAGAAAGCTTTGTAAAATCAGAAATATCAGTGAACATTACTGCGATGTTTTGTTCTTTTTCCGCAGTTTGATTGAAATCAAGTTTACTGCTTTCTATTTCTTCTCTAACTTCTGGAGAAAAGTATCTGCCTAATAAATTATTAGATCTTTCCTGTAATGTAGCTTCCTTAAGATTTCTATCAATCACCCATGCCAGTGTTATTAGTCCGGCAGTTACTACTATGAGATACGTTGAGTTATTGAATAAAACTTGACCATTGATTGCATTAATATTTGTTGCTATTTCATTGTAATTAAATGAGAAAAATAATTCAGGAGTTGAGGAAATAGCAAATATTTGAAATATTGTTATCGCTAAGACATAAAAAATGAGGAATAATGAAAGATAAAATCTAGCAAACATAACAGAAACTACCATTGGGCCTGCAGCACCGATAAAAGCGTAGTCCATAATACGACCACCCATGAGATCTGGAAATTTAGCAAAAGTATACTCATAGTTCAAAATAAAAAAAATCGCTATGGGGAAACACATCTGCATAAGTACCGCTAAAAAGAGACAAACACGATAGCTAGACTCGTTCACAAAGACAGCAACACTGCCATATACCAACAAGCCACCTAAAAAAAGAAAAGTGAGTATCTGTCTAGTAAAAGGTGCTTCCAAACCAGGTAAAATTATGGCTGTTGATACTCCCATTAAGTATAAGCCAAAAAGAGTAATTGATGCTATCTTTAAGCCCTGTACATAGCGCTTGTTAATATATTTTTCGTTACTAATCGATGAACTCATTTTTGAATTAAGCCCTTTTTATGGGTTCCAAATATGGACTATTTTGATACAAACTTTACTGATAGGCAATAGATCAATATGGATCTCAGTTAAAATTTTCATTCGAATAAGTTTTTATGGATCTATACCTGCTTTTTCAAGCGTAATTGATAACTTTTCCATAAAAGATCTATCCATAATTATAAATGTTTTCATACTTCTTCTTAATTTTTTAAAGTTAATACTACTATCAATTTCTAATATCCTTTCAGCTACTTTCTTGGCATCATTTGACCTGCCCTTTTCCATATCTATAAATGCTCTAATTCCAAGAGCCCCCATTTGTGACCCTCCAAAGTATTGTTCGTTTTCTGATAATTCAGACGCCAACTTATAGGCTTTCTCATACTCTTTCAAATATGTAAGTGCTAAAGCATAGTTTAACTTTACATTTCCTGGTGGATGAGGAGCGACTTTCAAAGCTTTTTCATAATTTTCAACTGCCTGATCATACAGGCCTACGATAAAAAGAGAATTTGCAGCGGATAAGATACTTATGATGCCAGTCGGATTTAAATCTGATGAATTAATCGCGTATTTTCTAGCGGTTTCAACCAATTCTTCTTCTGAATATTCAGGGAATTCCTTAGGATTTTTAGCCATTAAAGTTGCTAGAAGGCTATTAGCATCTGATAAATCTGGGCCATATTTAACTGCTCGCTTAGCAGTTTCTATCATATCTTTTCCGATATTCCAATCGCGAAGCCCTACATTTGCCTCGGCTGTGAAATACCAGGCATACATAGAAAGAACAACAGGGTTATTTGGTTCTGTCTCAAAAATAGTCTCAAATAATTTCCCAGCTTCCTTGACACCCTCTAATGACATAGAAAGGAAAAGAGGGTTAGCTTTTAGAAACCTTTGCCAGTTTTCAGGGTCCTTAAAATATTTTCTATCATCATCAAAGGATTCTCCTAAAGTTAGTTTAATTTGAAGTTTTTCTAGTACTTTTTCTGAAATTGTATCTTGAATTTCAAATATATCATTCAATTTAAAGTCAAACTTGTCTGTCCAGACTATCTTATTCTTTACAACATCAGAAAGCTCTACCGTTGTTCTAATTTTTTCTCCTGAAACTTGGTTGTAACCTCTTAAGATATAGTTTACATAATATTCATTCTTTATTTCTTGATCAGACATACCTTTTTTCTTTATGAAATTACTAGTGCTGCTTGATTGCACTAAAAGTCTTGGATGACTGGCTAATGAAGAGATAATTATATCAGTCATACCACTACTGAGCTGGTCGTCTGATTTATTTCCTGATCTATTTTCAAATGGCATTACTAAAACCATTGGCCGATCGGACTCGGCAATAATTTGTTCAGCATTCTTTATTTCCGTACCGTCATTTAAGTAAAAGGAAAACACACCTATAACTAATACTAAAATGCCTACAGCTAGCATTGTTATAAGACCTATCGACTGCTTAGGCTTCAGAGATCTTTTTTGGGAAGGATCTAACACAATATCAAAAGCATGGAATTCGTTTTGTTTTACTTTTTGAATACCAAGATCATTGAATTGATGTTTTGTTTTACCTTTCACATAATCAAAAACACTTTTAGATACTGAGATACCTCCTGCCAATGCTAATGCTTCTAGTCGGGCTGCTATATTGACCCCTTCACCTAATAAATTTCCCTTTTCTTTAATTACGTCTCCCGTATTGATACCAATACGAAATTCCAGCGTAACCTTTGTAGATGATGATGCATTACTAGTTTTTATCTTTTTTTGAAACTCGACAGCGCACTCGACCGCATCCACAGCGCTAACAAATTCCGCCAAAAAAGAGTCGCCCCCCGAATTAAATAAATTGCCATTATATTTTTTAAACAACCCTTTAAGTATCTTTTCATAAAACCTAAGACTTTTTACAGTCTCACTTTCATCTATTTCCATATGCTTACTATAATTCACCACGTCAGTAGCAAAAATTACAGCAATCTTTCGGTCAATTTCCTTGGTGGGCATTCATTAATACTCAATTTGATAAATGAAGTAAGAAGTCAGCTTATTTTTACTGATAATTAATAAGTTACAAATAGAAACTTACCACTTTTTTTTTATTTATGTTAAAATTAAGCATGAATACTGAAAGTCTTCCGTCATTAAATGATAAAACGCTTGGCTGGTTAACTTTTTTACACCAGAAAGTTTCAATTAATGATGACTGGTCTGAAGACGGCGAACCCTTAGATTGGTGGGATAAAACATCTAACCCTCCTGTATTGAATTTTGCTAGATTTGACCTTTCTGAGTCTAGCTATGCACTTGGGTTAATGGCTGATGTTACTCCAGCATGGCGAGAAGTGTATGCTTTCATCTTAAAAGGTTTGAGCGAACGACATCTTACCTTTTGGGCTGCTTACGATTGGTTAACTCAAATTGGACCTGATCCTAATCGAGGCAAATATCCTCAAGAATGGATAGATCTTTGGATACCTGATCATTTGGTAGGAAAATATGACACTCCAGGCTGGGTTGCAAACGGCATTGAGCCTTGGGGATTACAGAAAGATCCGATTGGTGCAGATGGGAATTTATTTTTTAAAGGTTGGCTAAATTTAATTCAAAGCTTACACGTCTACACAACCGGCGAAGACACATGGGGATCGAGTTTCCAAGTAGCTGGTGTCGATGGATCGAAGTTTGATTGGACACAACATAGATTAGTTGAACATTTATCTTCACAATGGACAAAAAACAGAATGGGCCCGCATTGTGAAAATACGAAAATATGGCCCTATTGCTTATCGGCAGCAGGATTAGGTCTTCAACTTTATGATGCAATTTTTCAAAAAAATACTCACTCTGTTTATCCAGAATGGGTAGAACATACTAAAGATAAGTATTACGGCTTTGATAGTTCAGGAGCACTAGAATGGACACCAATCTATTATGACCCATTAATAGATCATATTCATGCAGCTGGACCATCTAATGGATTAACAATAGCCTTTTATATGATGCCTCAAGATCCAGTTTTTGCGGAGTTTTTATATCGAACTGCGGTTAAAAAACTTGGTTGGGACAATATCAACAAAGAAATAAAAATGAAGCCTGAACCACGCTTTATGGCTCTAGGGTTAGCCTGTGCAAAGGAATTTGGAGATACAACAGTAGAAATGCGTTTAAGAGCATTTGCTGAAGCACACTTTGAGCCGCGATGGTTTGGTGAAAATAATATAAACTTTGGCTATTGGTTTAATTTGAATGAAAAGTGGCCAAGAGGACAATGGGCTGCACTGGCTATGATGGCTGAAGTTGGGAAATCAGGTGCATGGTCAAACCTATTTAGAAACCCCAATCTAGAAAAATTCAATGCTCCATCGCTTGAAGGCGTCGACTTTCCAAATGTCTTGGTCGAGCAAGCATTTAACGAGCCTAACAGGCAAACATTGTTTCTAAAACTTAAGGCGGCAAATAAAAGTAAAGAGAATAGTCCCTCCAAGATATTTATAAAAAAGATACCAGACTTATCTGCTGTTAAGATCAAAAGGGATGGATATCTCTATGATATGTGGAGAGCAACTGGAAAAAGCTCAATTGAAATTGATATTTCTTATTCTGATATGAAACTTGAAATCTATACTGGATGGTCAGGTGCGAAGAAAAGAGGTGAATTCAACAAGGTTATTAAAAAAGATAATTTAACGAGCATTGGAGCAGGAATAATGCAAAGACCACAATCTCTTAAAATAATAAATACGTCATCATGTCCGTGCTGTTCTTCCATCGGCAATTAGCGTTTTGAGTGAAGAGCCATTATTTCTTTAAACTCAGCTTGTAAATTTTTTCTTTTGCTAAAGGAAAAATTTCGTATTGGGCATCAAATAACTCTTGTATTTGTACGCTCTTAATAGAGAAGCCTCCCGTATAATAACCATATGATGGCATTAATATTCTTTTTTTATTTAATACAAAGCATGCAACCCAGATTCCTCTAGCATTAATTATAAGCTTAACTTTTGGATGATAGTGACCAAAAACAGAAAACCTCTGATCAATTGATGGGTAATGACTGAAACAAATACCATCAATAATAACCTTGTCAGTTAAGGTTAATCCAATATCTTTTAGAAAACTTATATTATCATGGTTACCAACAGTTAAGGTGCAATCAATATTTTTAAGGATTTTAAAAAAAAGTTCTTTTGATTTTGCAGTCATCCTTTGAAAGGCAAATTTGTCATGGATCAAATCGCCTAGAAAAATTATCTTTTTGACAGCATGATTGTTTATAAAATTTGAAAGTTGTCTAAGCGTCTCAATAGTATCAAATGGTGGAATATACTGATTTGACTCAGTGAAAAAAGAACCTTTTTCAAAGTGTAGATCAGAAATAATCAAAGTCTTTTTACTTGGCCAATAAAGTTCGCCATTTGCAAAGAAGGAGAACTTTTTATCAGCAAAAATAACGTCCTTATGATGCATTGACTTCATCGAGCAATTCGTTCTCGAGCTTCTCTAAATAAAAATTATCTAGTTCATTTTTATCTGGTGTCTCTTTATGATATTCAAAGAGTAAAGAGAAGGCTAGAGCAGATGCTCTATTGAGTTTGTTTATCTTTATTTTGTTTTTAATTCTAAATAGAAACGTTGAAAGCCTATCAAGATCAATGAGGTCTCTCTTAGCATTTTTTGTAGTGATTTTTAATAAAATATGGTGCGGCTCATGCTTTCTTAATACTTCATAAATCAAGTCAGTATTAAAAGTCACTTGTTTACCCGTTTTTTGGTTTCCTGGAAGATTTTTATAAATTAATCCGGATATTATAGCAATTTCTCTAAATAATCTTTTTATTAATGGAGTTTCTTCCAACCATTCATATAAATCCTCGATTAAAATATCCTGAGAAAAAAGGAACTCAATATCTTCAATTTCTTTAGAAAATGAAAATAGAATAGAATAATCATTCGCAACAAATCCAAATGGTTGCACGCCAAGCTTCTTAATACGTCTTAGAATAAGAAATCCTAGAGTTTGGTGCGTATTTCTACCTTCAAATGGGTGAACTGCCATATAGTATTTTTCCTGCTTGCCATTTTTCCTCTTAAAGGTTTCGACAAGGAATTCATTCTCTTTTGGGAAGGAAGAAAACTTTGTCTGCAACTCTGACCATTTTTTTAAACTGTCAGGGAGATCAACTGCCTCAAGTCGTTTAGAGAAAATCTTTCTTACAGTTCTTGAGAGATGGGTCGACAGTGGTAAATTTCCTCCTTTGAAAGATGGTATTTTTTGATGCTCGAGGGCAGTTATTTTAGCATATGCAATATTACCAATCACTTTCTCAAACATCAGCCTCTTTCCGCCGAATATGAACGTGTCTCCTGCTGATAAACCACTAATGAACCACTCCTCAATATTTCCTAAATATCTATTGCCTACCCTTAGCCGCAACATTTCGGCTTCAACAATAGTACCAATATTCATTTTATATTTTGTGACTAGTGATTTATCCCTAATTTCATAATATTCCCCATCCCTCCTCAACCGTGAATACTCTTCATAAGCCTGAAGGGAATAACCTCCATTTTCAACAAACGAAAGAGTTTTTTCAAAATCCTCAATATTAAGATTTCTGTACGGCCATGCTTCTTTTATTTGTTTATATAAATCCTCTTTTTTAAATTTTTGGGAAATTGCAACACCAACAATATGCTGGGCAAGTACATCTAAAGAGCCTTCAGAGTATATTTCATCTTCAAGAAAATTTAACTCCACACACTCTTTTGCAGCAATACATTCCACATACTCGAAACAATTAGTCGGAACTAGAATAGCTCTTGAAGGAGTATTGATCGTATGATTTGCTCTACCAATTCTCTGGACCAACCTTGCAACACCTTTAGGAGCTCCTATCTGCATAACCAAGTCAATATTACCCCAGTCAAGACCCAGGTCTAATGAACTGGTGGCGACTACACACTCTACATGCCCTTCGACGATTTCCTTTTCTACTTTTTTCCTAAGCTCTTTTTCTAGACTTCCATGATGAATCGCTATTTTTTTATTTTTATTGTTAATTGCCCAGAGGCTTTCAAATAATATTTCCGCCTGAGCTCGTGTGTTTACAAAAAGAATAGATGACTTAAATTTAAGTATTTCTGAATATATTTCTGAAAGAGCATATTTCGGTGAATGGCCCGACCAAGGAATTCTATTTCCTGAATTTAATATCGTAATTTCTGGTACGACCTTTGAATGAGTACTGACGAGCTTTGTATTCTTATTATTTGAAAGATATTTTTTAGCAAGAGAAGTATTCTTTAGAGTAGCTGAGAGCCCAATCAATTGAAACGGTTTTATAGATCGTAGCCTTGCTACATTTAAGCTTAATAAGTGCCCTCTTTTTGAATCAAAAAATGTATGTAGCTCATCAATAATAACAAATCTTAAATTCTTAAACAAATTAATGACATCCGTCCTTGCCATCAGAAGTGCGAATGACTCAGGAGTTGTCATCAGAAAATTAGGAGGCTTTTTAATTTGCTTAGCTTTATTATATGTTGACGTATCACTTGTTCTGGTCTCTACTTTAATATTAATTTCTAAATCATTAATAGGATTGAGTAAATTTCGTTGAACATCAGTTGTTAAGGCTTTCAAGGGTGATATATATAAAGTATGGAATTCCTGGCTTTTGTAATTATTATTTATAAAATCAACGATCGATGGCATAAAACCACCAATTGTTTTACCTCCGCCCGTTGGGGCGTGTAAAATTACGTCAAACCCCTTCTTAATCACGCTTAAGGTTTCAATTTGATGGTCATATAAAGACCAACCTTTTTTCTTGAGCCAAATGTCAATTGGATTATGTTTAAAACTTAAAGTAATAACTAATCTTTCTAAATATGATATCTATTGATAACAAACTTTATATTAAAGACATCGATACATATATAGACCCTTTTTTTCCTGTAGAAAGGGCAATAATAACCCATGGGCACGCCGATCACGCAAGAGCAGGTCATAAAAATGTACTCTGCACTCCTGAAACCTCTGAAATTATGAAAATTAGATATGGTGAGAACTGTGCAAGCAGTTTTCAAACAATTCAATATGGGCATTCGGTGAAAATCGGAAAGATAAGCGTTACGCTTTACCCTGCAGCACATATATTGGGCAGCGCACAAGTTTTACTAGAGACACCAAAGCATAGAATTGTGGTCACTGGGGACTATAAAACAATATTAGATCGACATTTAGATCCCTTTGAGGTCGTTCCATGTGATTTGCTTATTACCGAGGCTACCTTCGGATTGCCAATATTTAAATTTAATAAACCAGAAATGGAAATACTGCGTTTGCTGGACAATATTTCCAAAAATAGAGAAAATACATTCTTAATTGGAGCTTATTCACTTGGTAAAGCACAGAGGATTATCTGGCTTCTTCGAGAGGCAGGTTTTTCAGACGATATTTTTGTTCATGGATCAATGGATAAATTATGTGACTTTTATCAAAGCAAGGGAGTTAGGCTTGGTACTCTAAGAAAGGCTACTTTAGACAACAAAAAAGACTTTAAAGGGAAAATCATTGTAGCACCCCCTTCTGCACTCAAGGATAGATGGTCTCGACGGTTTGAAAATATTACCAGATGTTATGCTTCAGGCTGGATGCAAGTCAAACAGCGGGCTAAGCAAAGCCAAATTGAAATTCCTCTTGTTATATCTGACCATTCCGATTGGAATGAGCTTACTAATACTATTAAACAGACTGGTGCAGAAAAAGTTTGGATAACACATGGAAGAGAAGATGCTCTAAAATATTGGTGCGAAAAAAACGGAATTCAAGCTGAGCCGCTTTCTCTTCAACATAGAGATGAAACAAGCGAACTATAATGAAAGCTTTTTCGAATTTACTATCGGATCTTATTTTGACGAGCTCGAGGAACAGAAAACTGTCACTATTAGAACAGTATTTTAGCTCAACACCTGACCCTGACAGAGGGTATGCTTTGGCAGCACTTACCGGCTCACTTATCTTTAAAAACATAAAAGCTTCGTTCTTTAAGGATTTAATCAAAGAAAAGCAAGACGAACACTTATTTGACTTATCTTACGACTATGTAGGTGATTTAGCTGAAACTATATCCTTGTTATGGGACCAAGAAATAGGTGGCAATATGCCGAGACTTTCTTCCTTATTCGAAAACCTAAAAAAGGCTAAAGATGATGAGCTTAAGAACCATATAATTAATATTCTAAATATTAGTACGGCTGATCAGAGATGGGCATTTATTAAACTATTTACGGGAGGCTTGCGCATTGGGGTATCAAGCAGGCTTGTAAAGCAGGCGCTAGCAAATTATGGCAACGTTGATCTTGAAGAAATTGAGAAGATATGGCATGGATTGCATTTTCCTTATACTAATTTGTTTTCGTGGCTCGAGAATAAGGGTAGTAAACCGAAAATTTCGATCTATGACATTTTTCATCCAATGATGCTTGCTCATCCGCTTGTGATGGAAAAAGATTTGGCAGCAGCAAATCCAAAAGATTTCGTTGCTGAATATAAATGGGACGGAATTAGAGTTCAAATTGTAAGCCATAGTGAAGGATGTCGCCTTTACTCAAGGACAGGCGATGAAGTTTCTAAGTCTTTTCCAGAAATCGTTAAGACAATACAAGGTAATTTTGTACTAGATGGAGAATTACTCGCTGGAATTAACAATGAACCGAAAACATTTAACGATCTTCAGCAACGGCTAAACAAAAAAGCTCCCTCAGAAAAGTTTATAAAAAAAAATCCATGTTTC
Organism: uncultured Alphaproteobacteria bacterium; assembly: GCA_902584635.1. Classification (GTDB taxonomy): domain Bacteria; phylum Pseudomonadota; class Alphaproteobacteria; order Rhodobacterales; family Rhodobacteraceae; genus CACIJG01. The sequence goes on along the minus strand of CACIAQ010000023.1, from coordinate 19,515 downwards.
ATCAAGGTATATGATGTTTTGTTTTTTAACGGCGATGACTTAAGAGATAAAACGCTAATTTATAGGAAAAAAGTACTGAATTCCTATTTTAGCACGAATAGATCTCCAATGTTTTTATCGGAAACAATTGAGTTTAAAGACTGGAATTTTTTAGACAAAACAAGAGATATTTCCGACAAGCAAATACATGAAGGTGTAATGATAAAATTAGTTTCCAGTCCTTATATTGCAGGGAGACCACGCGGCAAATGGTTTAAATGGAAAAGAAACCCAAAAAATGTAGATGCAATAATCATGTATGCACAAAGAGGACATGGAAAGCGGAGTTCTTTTTACTCAGACTATACTTTTGGTGTCTTTAACAGAGAAAAGGAACTTGTTCCTATAGGGAAGGCATACTCCGGATTTACCGATGAAGAGTTAAATAGATTAGATAAATTTGTGAGATCAAAAACTATAAACCGATTTGGGCCTGTTAGAGAAGTTGAGAAAACATTGGTCGTAGAAATTGCATTTGATGAAATGTCTTTGAGTAATAGACATAAGTCGGGAATTGCTTTGCGATTTCCCAGGTTCAAAAGAATTAGATGGGATAAGCCAACTAATGAAGTAGAAACTTTGGAGCAAATTAGAAAAAGTTTTTTATAATAATTAATTGCCAGGGATCCAGTTGGTTCCAGCAAGTGGCACTCCGGCCATTGCAGCCGATTCCACCGTTAAAGCGCACAGATCTTCTGGTTCCAAGTTTCTAAGATCATTTTTACCACAAGCTCTTGCAATGGTTTGCGCTTCCATTGTCATTACGTTAAGATAATTTGCCAACCGTTTACCCCCTAACTTAGGGTCTAGACGCTTAACAAGTTTTTTATCTTGAGTAGTTATTCCTGCAGGATCGAGACCTTCGTGCCAATCATCAAAAGAACCAGCTGTTGTACCTAATTTTTCATAATCTTTCTGATACCTGGGATCATTGTCTCCAAGTGCAATCAATGCAGCAGATCCAATCGATACTGCATCAGCACCTAATGCCAATGCTTTTGCTACATCAGCACCATTCCTTATTCCTCCTGAAACAATGAGCTGTACCTTTCTATGCAAGCCTAATTCCTGCAATGCTCTAACAGCTGGCCTTACACACGCCAGTGTGGGTATACCTACATTTTCGATAAATACCTCTTGAGTCGCTGCTGTACCTCCTTGCATTCCATCGACAACCACGACATCGGCACCAGATTTGGCAGCTAGAGCTACATCGTAATATGGTCTGGAACCAGCAACTTTTACAAAAATAGGAACCTTCCACCCAGTAATTTCTCTTAACTCAAGTATCTTGATCTCCATATCGTCTGGACCTGTCCAATCGGGATGCCTACATGGTGATCTTTGATCAATTCCTTTTGGCAGCGTTCGCATTTCTGCAACTCTATCATTTATCTTTTGACCAAGTAACATTCCTCCGCCACCCGGCTTTGCACCCTGACCTACAACGATTTCGATTGCATCTGCCTTTCTAAGGTCATCAGGGTTCATTCCATATCTAGAAGGAAGAAGTTGATAGACTAACTGTTTTGAATGACCTCTTTCCTCTTTTGTCATTCCTCCATCACCTGTTGTTGTTGACGTTCCAACCAAACTAGCACCTCTTCCTAAAGCCTCTTTTGCTTGTGCGGATAGAGCTCCGAAGCTCATTCCTGCTATAGTAATTGGAATTTCGAGATTAAGTGGATTAGAACTAAATCGGTCGCCTAAGATCACTTTTGTATTGCAAGCCTCTCTGTAGCCCTCCAAAGGATACCTAGAGATTGAAGCCCCAAGAAATAACAAATCATCAAAGTTTGGTAAATTTCTTTTAGACCCCCCTCCTCTTATGTCATAAATACCAGTCTCAGCTGCTCTTCTAATTTCAGAGTTTGTATATGCATCGAAAGTGTACGAAGTTCTAGGTTCTGTTATTGATTTTTTTTTCACGTAATTTTCCTAATATATTTTAGCATTATCTACATTAAAGTTATAAAGTGAACGAGCAGAGCCAAAGCGCCTAAAGGTATCTGGATTATAATCAGAAACATAAGCATTTGATAAAATATTTTCTAAATTACTAAGATGCTTTTTTGTCATTTTTTTCTCAATACAATCTGCACCTAAAGAGGCAACTTCACCTGCAACATATATATTAGCTTCATATATGCTATCCCCTAAAGCATGTCCAGCATCACCGAAAATAACCAAATTGCCCCTCTGTGCCATGAATGCAGACATGTGGCCAACATTTCCCTTAACGATTATGTCTACCCCCTTCATTGAAATACCACATCTTGAAGAGGCATTTCCATCGACAAGGATACTTCCCCCATGTCCCGAAGCCCCTGCATATTGGCTTACATCACCGGTAACGTGAATGTTCCCTGACATCATATTTTCACCTAATCCAGGGCCAGCTGATCCTTCAACTTTGATATCAGAAAATTTATTCATTCCTGCACAGTAATATCCAACACTACCAACAACTTCCACAGTAATCTTTTTATTAATACCAACAGCTAACGCGTGGCTTCCTTTTGGGTTTCTTATAGAAAAAAAGCTATTTTTATCAGATCCTTGCAAAGTCTTATTAATGTCTCTCAAGGATAATTTGTTGAAATCAAGAATATGCATTTTTAATGTCCCCAAAAATAAACAGTAGCGGGCTCCGGCTCCCAGACCTTGGCCTTTTCTATTTCTGGTAAAGAGGTTAATGCTCGATACTCGGAACCAAAAGCTACATAATCAGGAGTTTCGGCCAGTACAGCGGGTTTGCAGGCGATCGGATCTCTTAAAACGCCAAAACCGTTTTCCGTACCAACTACGAACGTATAAAAACCATCAAGCTCTACAAGGGCGCTTTCCAAAGCTTCTTTAAGCGTTTTTCCACTATTCATTTTGTAAGTAATAAAGCTGGCAGCTACCTCAGAATCATTTTCTGTTTCAAAGGTCATCTCTTTTCTAATTAATTCTCGTCGAAGTGAGTTGTGATTTGACAGCGACCCGTTATGTACCAAACATTGATCTTCGCCAGTGGAGAATGGATGTGCACCAAGTGTTGTAACTGCGGATTCTGTTGCCATACGGGTGTGGCCAATACCGTGAGACCCCTTCATTTTAGCTATTGCAAATCTTTTTACAACTTCAGCCGGCTTGCCTATCTCTTTATAAATTTCCATTTTTTTGCCAACACTTAATATTCTCAAATTGGGAAAGGTATCATTTATGAGCTTGGTAACCTGACCTTTTTGCTTCACGTCAAGCTTTATGACTGCATGCGTGGAATGAATTTTAAAACTGAAGGATATTTCTTTCTTAGCAGATAAAAACTTTTTTAGCTTTTGAAAGTCATGTTTGGGTGATCCAGACTGGACCGTTATCTTAGTTTTACTAGCCAATGGCTTTCCGTAAATCGCTAAACCAGCACTATCGGGACCTCTATCGCTCATACTTTCAAGCATTTTTGAAAGATGTACCCCTAGATTAGTAGATATATTCTCTTTTTTTGCAAATAGACCAACTATCCCACACATTCAGATTGCTCTTTCAGAATTAAATAAATCCATCGTCTCTATCTGCTCACCTTTAAATTTAATATGCTTTTTTCAACGCTTTTTCTAATTTTTCGTATTCAAGACAAGAAGTACCGCAAATGTTTTTGAGTAAAATAAGATTTTTTTCTGCCAACTCTTTTTTATTGGTTTTAATGAATAATTCTCCTTGATACTCAAGAGCCCCCTTATGCCGTGGATCTAGCTGAAGAGCTTTTTTATAGAACTCCCCGCTCTTACCGTACTGCCCCATTTTCCTATAGATAAAGCCATAATAATTATTTATATCGGCGTTATCTGGGTACTCATTATCTAACAGTCTAACCTGTGTCAAAGCTTGATTGAACTGGTTGCTGTAAATCAATCTTTCGATTGAACCCAATCTATTCTTCAACTGCATCGCCTTCATCATATCGCCCGAAGTTAAACTACTACCCCCGGAGCTGGACCCAGAAGAATATGAGCCTCCTCCGCCAGCATTAATATTGAAAATAAATATAAGACCTAACAATCCATAATAAGTAGCGAACTTAATTTTTATCATCACAAACCTCACATTTGTTTTGGTTCAGAATTAAAGCATTATTTCTAAATTTCAAATATAGTTTTCTGGTCTATGTTAGGTACCCTCTGAAATAATTGAAATCATTTCGAACATTACAGCCATTGCTGTGTGTGCGGTTATATTATTTGGGCTATCTTTTGTGGGCATCATACAAACTATATCTCCACCAATAACATTCATCCCCCGAGTTAATCTTACTAAACTTATAGCTTCGTCTATATCAAAGCCCCTAGAACTGGCTTCCAAATTTGCCACACCAGGTGCTATTGTCGGATCAAGGCAGTCCAGATCAAACGTAATATAAACAGGTTTACCATCGAGTATTTTTTTTGCTTGTGCTATTATGGATTTAAGACCCCTTTTCCTAAATTCTTTCATCGTCACGACATTGTACCCATACTCATAACTAGGTTCCAGCCAATCCAATGTGCGTGGGTGTCCTCTTAGACCAATTTGAATCGATGATTTTGGATCCACATTTCCCTGATCCGCAAGATATGCACCCCAATGTGCTGCAGACTTTTTTGCACCTAAAAAGTGGTCGACCTTCGTAAAAACATCAGTGTGCGCATCTAAATGTAGCAAACTGACAGGTTTTCCATCTGAAAGCTTGCCTTTTCCAAGAGCCTGAATGATCCCTCCCGTTATGGAATGGTCTCCTCCAATAGAGATAGGTTTAGAGTTGGCATTATCTATTGTTTTAAAAAAATTAGTTATTTGCGCGATACAATGTTCGTTATCATTCGCTCTCGGGAAAGGCACATCACCTGCATCAACAATTTTTGCAATATCCCAGGGGTTTATTCCAAAATCTAAATGTGCTCGTCTACCAATTGATGATATATTTCTTAAAGCTCTAGGGCCAAGATGTTGATCTCTTTCCGTTGTCCCATTTCCTGTGGAATGCGGAACGCCCACCAATGAAATGTCACTTCCTAAAACTTTATCCTGAGGACATCTGAAAAGAGTGGGCACACCCCACCAGTATAAGTTTTCCATCATTGAGTTATCGTGTTCTAGTGCCATCTGAAACTCCTCATTGTAAAAATACTTTCGATTTCTTTACTAATTTATAGTATAAACTAAACTCAGACGCCAGGTTAGTCCACCTTTTGGATAAAAGGAGAGGTAATATGAGAACAATTATACTTGGAGTTTTTTTTTACGTAGTAACTAGCAACGCGTTTTCTGATCAAATTCCTTTAAAGTATCAAGGATATTGGTCTGGTAAATCTTGTAAGTTTTCAATAGAGCAATATGCTCTATTTATTGGAACCAACGGCTATATTTATGAAGATGACTCCCAGGTTGAATTTAATTTTGTGTTTCCTAAAAATGTAGAAAATTGGACAGCATTCCAAACAAGTGATAACAATCCAAATTTTAACTTCTTTTATCAAATAGATAGGGGACAACTAGTAGAAAGATATCCTCCAGAAAACTGGGATGGGTCTGATTACAGTTTTCTAAAAAACCAGCAAACGCAAGACACAATATACTATAAATGCGAAAGTAATGATCCGTTAATAGAGAGCAAATATGGAGAATTACTTAGCTTGCTAAACAGCTCAGTAGTACAGTCATGCAGAAACCCTGAGCAAGACAAATGCCTTCAAGATTTATTTAAATTTTTAGATGTAAACAAAGACAAGAGACTTCACCGAGCTGAATTAAATAGAGGACTACGTTCCTTAAGCTTGGTTTCAGTTCTCTTAGGCCAAAATACTAATGATGACTTAGATAAGACTACCACCTTTGGAGTGTATGTTGCAATTGTACCTTTTTTGCCTTTGATTACCCAAACGTTAATGGCTAATATTGATTATGATGGATCTAATAGTCTTTCAATTGATGAAATATCACAGGATAGAAATGACTTGTTTTCAGCAATCGTATCTGCAAAAGATGGGGTAATTGAAGATATAAGGTCGCTTCCCGGTGTGCTTCAAAATTTTGCGCCATTTTTACAAGGCTTAGGTAATTTTAACTAACACATTAATCATTATCTATATTTCCAGCCCCTGCTCCCGTTGTTCGAGATAGTTCGCTTTCGGGAACCAGCATGTTAGATGCTAGATTAGAAAGTTCTTTGAATACATTGTTATCTAACAACATTCTTGAGCGTTTAGCTATTGGATTATTCAGCTCACTATTGTTTAAGCGTATCTCTATATCGTTGCTACGTCTGAAGTTGTCGTTTTTCCAATTAAGTTGATCATTAAAAAGTGCAGCACAGATTTCTTTATCTTTATAAAAACTAAAATTAAGACCATAATAGTTAGAAGCTAGTCCAACCAAAAGAATCGAAGAGTCAATATTTTCTAATATCACGCTTTTACAAGCCTCTGAAACAAGTAAATCAATTGCGCTAAGACCTTCGAAAATTGCGCGTGAATTGGTAAAAATAAGATTTTCACCGTTCTTTTGAGGTGATACAGGTGGGTGGCGTTCAGATTTTAGGGAATATAAAAGCTCTTTACCACCGGGCAAAGAACGTGACTCTAGAAAGGTAACACCAAACGATAAATCTTCGCAGACCCCAGCAGGAAGGTTGCTACCCATACTTGCGTTAAATACTAAGTCTTTTAGCTCCGAAAAAGAAAGATCCATTAGCAATATTCAAGTGTAGGCATCCACCAATCGTCATTTTTTTGGTCATTAAGCTCGTTTTTTAGAGGTGCTCCTTGAAATAAATTTACTCTAACCCATCTGTCTGATTTCGGATCAAATTTAGACGCGCCAAAAAAAGATAGTTTACAACGTAGCATATCTAAAGGTTTGCAATGTTCATCAATTAAATTATCGTGTATTTCGGAGTATGGAGCCCAAGCATTTGTTTGTATCCTGCGAATAATAAATCGGTGTTCAGGGTATTTTATTAAAAATTCCGCTACTATCATATCATTGTCGATACTTTCAAGATCGGCATGCAAAGTACACACCCTCTTAGCAATATCTAAAGGCCTTTCTAAATCTTGACCTTCCTCTTCATAGCGATTTCCTAATCTTGGCTCCAATTTTTCTTCTGAAACGTACCAAAATCTTGATTGATTTTCTTTCAAAGAAAAATCTATTTTTAAAGCCCAAGAGAAGTTCTTTTTTATTAAGTCAGATAACTCATGTACTCTCATTTTAGGATAGAGCATAGGCAATTTGGTACTCTCTAAACATAGATCAAGCCCGTCAATTAAATCCCCACCAACTTCTAAAAACAATGAAACGATTAGCTCTTGGCATTCTATCGAATAATTTTTTGAAATATTAAAAATATTTTTTAAAGCATTGATTTTAAACAATTTTTCTAAATTAAATTCATTAATTATTGATACCCACTCAGCTTTTAAAATATCAATTCTTTTCTTCTGTCTATCATCGTCAGTATTCCAAGAGTTAATAAAGGCTTTAACTCTAGATGTTAACTCAATTAATCTTTCAGCCTTTTCCTTAGAAAGCTCTGCTAAATCAATCATCCGCGACAATGCAGTTTCACGAACTTGAAACCAATTATTCAATAAGACAGGATGTTTGACCAGAAATGGAGCCATCCCAAGCCCAGTTGCATTACCAATTCCTAGGTATCTTTGAATTTTTTTATCAAGGGGAACAAATTTTTTAGGGTTACGGGCTTTTGCAACGTGATTAACTAGGTCTAGTGAAAAGCCTCTAATCAAGTACACTGTCAGCATTTCAAGCTGAAATGGTACAGAAAAGTCAGAAAGTTCACTATGATTTTTTCTATCATCAATGCCGAATTTTCCGTTCCCATACACTGCTGTAGTTCGCATTAAATATCCAATATCATTTATCAGCTCACTTGAAGGTTGCTTGCCTTCACTTAATGACTGCGCTACCAGCTCAAACATCCTTACAGATTTATTAGCCCTACTCAGAACTAGCTCTGTATTTTTATACCTACCCGCCTCTTGAAAAGGTAACTGTGTTTTAAGTCTTTCAATGTCTGAAATCGATGGAACGCCATCAAACAGCGCAAAAGAGGTATCCCAACTTGATGCGATAACTCTGTCAGTCCTTTGTGAACTCTCAAGATGATTAGAAAATGCAATTAATGCCAAGTCTTTACCAAAAAGGTTCAACTGATAAACCGCATTACCAAATCCCTTTTTATCCATTTCCCAACGCGAACAACTAATACGCGTTTTTTGCTGTATCATTTTACGGATCAATATTCTTGCAAAAGAGAGCCTCGATGGATGGAAGGACCCCATTCTTTCAAGTTTCATAACCTCGGAGGGCTTTCTTATATTTGGCTGTGGGCCACACAATTGTACTTCTTTTTCTATCACCAACTTATATCTCTTTATTAAAAGAATTTTTAAAAAACTTCATCCAATTGAGTCCCATAATAGAATTAATTTCATCATTATCAAATCCAATATGCTTTAATCCATCCTTAATATTGACAAAATCCTTGTTTGATTTAAACCAATTAGGCTGAATAGGAAAGCCAGGGTTAGAAGAATCTCCTTCTCCAAAGTCTTTTGTTTTGGTCCATCTTCCATTTCTCATCCACTCTACAATACTGTCAGGTTGATTCTGACAAAGATCACTTCCTATCCCAATATTTTTTGATCCAAATTTTTCCGCCGTTTTTGCAATCATTTTACAAAAGTCTTTAATAGTACAATTACTCCCATTATGTAAATGGTGAGGATAAAGAGAAAATCCTAGCATGCCACCATTTTTAAACATTCGGTCAAGAACTTCATCTGACTTATTTCTTAAGGCAGAATGCCAGAAAGCTGGATTAGCATGAGTGATTGCAATCGGCCGTGACGAATTATCAATTGCCTCTAAAGTTGATCGATCAGAAGAATGGCTCATGTCAACAACAATCCCAAGCCTATTCATTTCTTTAATTACTTCTTTCCCCATTCGTGTTAAGCCAGGGTCATTCTTTTCATAACAACCTGTAGCCAGGAGCGATTGATTATTATAAGACAGCTGAATAAATCGAACACCAAGCTTTTGCCAAACTTCTAACAAAGAAATATCGTCTTCTATTGGAGACGGGTTTTGAAAACCGAAAATAATCGCTGTTTTATTATTTTTCTTAGCAGATAATATTTCATTATAGCTACCTGCTTGCACGATATACTCCGAATAACTATTGAAATATTCGTTCCATTTCTCAAGGTTTAAAACAGCTTCCCTAAAGTTTTCATGGTAGGCAATAGTTACGTGGACACAGTCAACTCCACCTTGTCTCATCTGCTCAAAAATTTCCTTAGACCAATAAGCATACTGCAAACAATCTACTGTAAAATTATCACTTGTGTCCGAGTCAATAGACAAATCAAATCCCCCTGCCGATATCGTTTACTCCATTATTGCTTTAGTCTCTAAGAATTCTTCCAAACCCCACTCAGCCTTCTCTCGCCCATTACCCGATTGCTTAAACCCGCCAAATGGTGCATTGGTTCCTCCACTACCATAATTAACATGGATTTGACCTGCTCTAATTTGCCTTGCAACACTCCTTAATTTTTCGGAGTCACTACCACATACATAAGCAGAAAGGCCATAGTTTGTATCATTCGCAATCTGAACTGCATTATCAATGTCTTCATACGGGATTACAGATAAGACTGGGCCGAATATTTCTTCTTGTGCAATTTCCATGGAGTTATCTACATCTCCAAAAACAGTTGGCTTAACAAAATAACCAGCATTAAGCCCCATAGGCTTTCCTAATCCACCAGTTACTAATTGAGCACCAGCCTTAATTCCTGATTCAATTAACCTTTGCACCTTATCAAATTGAGCTTGACTTACTAGAGGGCCAATGTCTGTTTCCTCTTTTGTCGGGTCACCAGTTATCAATTTTTCTGCAACATTTTTAGCAATTTCCAAAGCTTCATCTTGTCTATTTTTTGGTACTATCATGCGAGTTGGGGCGTTACAAGACTGTCCAGTATTCTCCATAATTTTTTGCACGCCAACAGTGACCGATTGCTCAAACTTTTCATCATCAAAAATTATATTTGGTGATTTTCCTCCAAGTTCCTGACTTACTCTCTTGACCGATTTTGCTGCAGCCTGAGCAACAGCGACCCCTCCCCTCGTTGAACCAGTAAAAGACATCATATCAACATCTTTATGGTTAGATAAGGCCTCTCCTACAACCGGACCCAAGCCATGCACCATATTAAAAACTCCTTTAGGAACTTTTGCGGCATCCATTATTTCAGCAATTATATTAGCTGATACTGGTGATATTTCGCTTGGTTTCAGTATTGCTGTACACCCCGAGGCAAGACACGGTCCGAGCTTCGATATGGTTTGGTTTATTGGCCAATTCCAAGGTGTGATAAGCCCACAAACTCCAATTGGTTCGTGCCTTACAGTGTAGCTATTAAAAGGATATTCAAATTTATGTTCTTCTAGCACCCTTATTGCAGTCTTTAAATGGCCTAACCCTACAGCTGCTTGTGCACCGCGAGAAAGCTTTACAGGTGACCCCATTTCTTTAGTGATAGCTTCCACAAAATCCTCAAAGCGATTTTTAAACTGGTTTCTTATTTCTTTCAACAGGTCTAAACGCTCGGCTACACTTGTCCGCGCATAGCTTGAAAACGCTGCTTTTGCAGCCTCTACTGCCTTATCAATATCCTGCTGAGAGCCAATGTTTAGTGTCCCAATAACTGATTCATCTGATGGATTAATAATATCGATTTTTTGATCTTTTACAGGGGAGACCCATTTGCCATTAATGTAGAATTTATCTAGTTTCATTGATTTCACCTTTTCTATTATATACCAGCTGGATTATCGACAGACTTACCGAGGGCTTTTAAATCTGAGTATCGATCACCTATTCTATGATGGGGTCTACCGCTTGTAGCAGCTCCAAGAGCACATACTATTTCGTTGACATCAGGCGCATCATAAATAGAGAACTGAACAGTTAAATAATGGGATCGCCTTCCGGTGTCATGCTTATCCATTAATGGTATTTGAATTTGTGTATTTGCTGGACCCCTTGTGTTTGTAAAACCTAGGTAACTTTTTGCGCCAACCGCTTCCCTATAAAAGTTTCCAAATTGCAACGTATGAATAATAGCTGAAGCATGTTCTATTTCACAACTGGTCCCAGCTAATGCTGCCTTCCCGTACGCTTCAATTTTTTCTCCACTTCCAACCATTGAAATCAAACGGTCGGTCAAAGCTTTACCCATTACAGGAGCAATTCTTTTAATTTCTGGTTGCAAGTCCTCTACAAACCCCTGACCTTTCCAAGGATTAGATAATACTGCCGCAACACCTATTATGCGAAGAATAGGATCAGCTTCTTTTCCTCCTTCACTGTATATATCTTCATCAAAGGTCACAATCTTTCTCAGTTCTTTAAGCATCTGGAGCTCCTATTCTTTTGCAAATAAATAAAGCGCGTCACGATTATTAAAACTACATTGTAATTAAGTATCAAACAAAATGTTAATGTAAATTCAATGATGCAAGAAATTCATCAATTTTTATAAAAACGGTTGTATAGTCTTCGACTAATGCCATATGCCTTAAGTTTTGTAAAATACAGACATCGCTATTTTTAAAATTTTTTGCAATTTCTTTTGCAGCATCAGGACCATTAGCAAAATCTTGATCACAGGTTATTATAAGAGTCGGCTTGCTCTCATGTAGCGATTTAAGGTCAATAGATCCGTAATAGAGTATGGGATAAACTTTTGCATAAATTTCTTTTCTATTATTATTTACCCAGTTACGTACAAGCTGAACGATATGAGGATTACTTTTCTGAAAAGTATTACTAAACCATCTTTTTATCGCCGCATCAGTTGTAGACTCTGGACCCTCTTCTTTCAGCAGTTTTGCTCTTTCTAAAATTTCATCCCTTTCCTGATCCAATAGCCTATTGGGTGAATTTAAAAGAACTAATGCTTCAACTATGCTTGGCTGTAAAGATGCAAATTTACGAGAAACCATTGATCCCAGAGAAAACCCAACTAGTATAATTTTTTCTAATTTAATGTGATTGATTATTTGTAGCAGTTGATCTGCAAACAAGTTTAAAGAAATCTCACCTTCAGGATCTTTACTATCACCATGACCTAGAAGATCATATATTAGTACATTGTGATTTTTAAACAATGAAACCTGCCATGACCAGAGATCTTGGTTGAGCCCTAAACCATGTATAAAAACAATAGTTTTAAACTTAGGATTCTTAAAAAAATATTTAAAGCAGTTTCCATTAAAATATTGCCTCTTCATGTCACAACTCAGGTTTATAAGCTACTACTTCTACTTCAACTAAAACATCTACCAAAAGATCGCTGACCACAGCAGATCTAGCTGGTGGATCATGGTCAAAATACTCCCCATAAATCGAATTAAACCCTGGGAAGTCTTCTTTATTTTTCAGCCAAACCATAGCTTTAATAACATCCTGCAATTCGCATCCAGCCTCTAACAATGTATTTTTAATTTCATCGAGTACGATTCTTGTTTGTTCTTCTATGGTGCCTTCAGTTATGACCACACCGTTTTTCATAGGAACTTGACCCGTTAAATACACAAAGTCACCAGCTCTAACGGCCTTAGATAATGACAGCTTTCGTCCATTAATAATCAATAGATCGCCAATAATTTTTTTAGACATTTTATTCACCTATATTGATAGTTAGATTATTAGTAAAAATAACGGTTGTGAAAATAGCTGTTTATTTATTATACAATAAATAGTTATTGTTTTTGATCATTTTTCTCTTGTAAACTTAACTGCGAATAAACAGAAAGTGTGAGCAAAAATGGGCAGATTAGAAAACTTTAAAATGTTGATTGATGGAGAGTGGGTCTTATCCTCTGATAATAAGACCTTTGAAAGCTCAAATCCCACAACGGGAGAGAGTTGGTGCACTATACCAGAAGCATCAACAACGGATGTTAATATCGCAGTAGAGGCGGCTCACAAGGCGTTTATTGATGGACCATGGTCAAAAATGACTCCGACAGAAAGAGGAGAGCATCTCAGGAAATTAGCCGATATACTAGCGAGCAAATCTGAGGAATTGGGTAAAATTGAAACTATAGATACCGGGAAAATGTTAAAGGAAACTAAATGGCAGGCAAAATATATCTCGCAATTTTTTAACTTCTTTGCTGGGTGCGCGGATAAAGTCTCTGGTCAAACATTACCAATTGATAAAACAGATTTATTTGTATTTACAAACAGAGAGCCACTGGGCGTTGTAGCGGCAATTGTTCCTTGGAATTCACAATTGTTTCTTGTTGCCGTAAAGATTGGACCAGCATTGGCTGCGGGTAATACTATCGTTTTGAAAGCGTCTGAACACGCATCTGCAGCTATGCTAGCTTTTGGTAAATGCGTTGAAGAAGCGGGCATACCTCCTGGAGTCGTGAATATTATAACAGGCCATGGAGACCCTTGTGGAAAAGAATTAACAAGCCATCCTAAGGTCGCCAGGATTTCGTTCACTGGAGGACCAACTTCTGCGCGCCATGTTATTAGAAATTCTGCCGAAAATTTTGCAGAAGTGTCTTTAGAGCTGGGGGGCAAGTCACCTTTTATTGTATTTGATGATGCTGATATAGAGAACGCAGTTAATTGCTCTATAGCTGGAATTTTTGGCGCAACAGGTCAAAGCTGTGTTGCAGGGTCAAGATTATACCTTCAAGAAAATATAGCAGATGAATTTTTAAGCTTAATTGTTAAACAAGCAAAAAATATAAAAATCGGAGACCCGTTATTGGACGAAACCCAAATGGGCCCTTTATGCACTAAAGGGCAACTCGAAAATATTAAAACTGAACTTGCGTTTGCTGTAGAAGAAGGTGCAACCTTGTTGTGCGGTGGCAAGTCACCCGAAGGTCTTGGTGAATTATTTTTTGAGCCAACAATTGTGAACTGCCCTAGTCAGAAACTAAAGATAGTAGATACTGAATTATTTGGACCTGTACTATCCGTAATAAAATTTAAAACAGAAGAAGAGGTCATATCTCTTGCTAATGATACCAAACATGGTTTGGCAGCAGGCATTTTTTCAAAAAGCAATTCTAGGTGTCTAAGAGTAAGTAAGGCAGTTCATGCTGGAATAGTATGGGTTAACACATATAGGGTTGTATCTCCTATTGCAGAATTTGGAGGATTTAAAAACTCAGGTTATGGTCGAGAGAGTGGTTTTCAAGCGATATATGACTACACTCGACCTAAAACGGTTTGGATGAATATGTCAGATAAACCGGCAGCTAATCCATTTGTAATGAAATAAAGTAAAAAGCATTTTTTAGGGGGATTAAGTATATGAAATTTGATTTAGCAATAAATCTGGAAAGAGCAGACAACTCTTTGTCAATGAAGGATGTGAAAAATCATACACTAGAGATGGTGCAAATGGCTGATCAAAGTGGTTTCAATATTGTATGGGCTGCCGAACACCATGCCTTGGAAATGACAATTGCTCCAAACCCTTTTCAAATTATCACATGGTGGGCAGAAAACACAAACGATGTAAGGCTAGGCACTGCTGTAGCAGCAGCACCCTATTGGCACCCAATTAAACTTGCGGGAGAGGCTGCTTTCACAGACCTAATTACTGAGGGTCGCCTTGAATTTGGTATAGGTTCGGGAGCATATCAACGAGAATTTGATCGAATGCATCCTGGACTCAAGCAATCTGATGCATGGAAATATATGCAGGAGAGTCTTCCAGTAATAAAGAAACTGTGGGAAGGAGATTATGAGCATAAGGGTGAATTTTGGTCTTTCCCTTTATCGACCTCTGTTCCCAAACCTGTGCAAAAAGGTGGGCCTCCTGTATGGGTAGCTGCTAGAGCACCTGTAACCTATGATTACGCAGTAAAAAATCATTGCAATATAATGTCTTGGCCTTTCACGAGACCATTTTCAGAGGCAGAACTTTATAAGCAACGGCTTGATGATGCATTAGAAAGTGCATCCAATGGGTTTAAACCAATTTTTGCCATGATGAGGCATGCTGCTGTATATACAACTAAAGAAGAGGCAAGTGTCTACATAAAAGCAATTCAACGCATATTAGGCCAATTTGAAAATCTATATAGAAATTTAGGTGACGTTAAAGACGGATTTCCCAAGGAAATTGCGTTAAAAGAACTAGAAAATAGAGAGGAATATAATCCAAATATGCTAGAAGAAAATCTACTGTTTGGAACACCAGACGAGGTTATTAAAAAATTAAAGCGTTATGAAGATCTTGGAGTGGATAATTTTATCTATTACGCATCAATGGGGTTAGATCATGGTTCACAGAAGAGATCACTCGAGTTGTTCTGTGAAGAAGTTCTTCCTGCTTTTCAATAGGAATAAAAAATGACAAGTCATCTAGATGTACAAGTTAAAGAAAAAGTACTAGAAATAAAAATCAATAAACCAAAAGTAAATGCTATAGACCTTAAACTTAGTCAAGACCTTGGAAAAGCTTTTGCGGAATTACGAGATAATCCCGACCTTAGAGTTGGAATAATTACCGGCGAAGGAGATAAGATATTTTCAGCTGGATGGGACCTCAAAGCGGTTAACTCTGGAGAAATGGCACTAGACAATTGGTGGGAAAAGGCGGACTACGGTGACGGTGGTTTTGCCGGACTGACTGAAAATTGGAATTTGAACAAGCCGGTGATTTGCGCTCTAAATGGTCACGCAATTGGCGGCGGCTTTGAACTAGCAATGTCCTGTGATTTGATTATAGCAGCAGAACATGTTGAATTTGGTCTGCCTGAAATGCCACTTGGTATCGTTCCTGACGCAGGTGCACTTCAAAGGTTACCCAGAAGAATTCCATACAATATTGCAATGGAAATGTTTTTTCTTGGTCGCAGAATGTCAGCTCAGGAAGCAAAAAGCTTTGGATTGGTAAATAAAGTGGTTGATAAATCTTCACTTTTAGATTCTGCAAGAGAGTGGGCAGATAAAATGTCGCAAACAGCTCCTCTAGCAATGCAAAGCGTAAAGGAAGTTTTAAGAGCAATAGAATGTAAAGCTTTAGAAGAGGCTTTTTCAGAAATGCGATCGGGCAATTTGTCGACATATTCAAATATGCTTAAATCTGACGATGCAGCTGAAGGTGTGGCGGCATTTGTTGAAAAAAGAGACCCAAATTTTAGAGGAAAATAGCTTGGGAAGTTTTAATAAGATCTCAACAGTAGCTAGCATTGGAGGCGGACCCATAGGAGCCGGTTGGGCCGCTCACTTTCTAGCCAAAGGCCTAAATGTAAAATGTTATCTCCACTCAGAGAATGAAATAAATGATTATAAGTCATTAATCAAAACAGCTTGGGAAACATTAGAAAAATTAGGTATTGATGAAACAGCATCGTTAGAAAAAATGCAGATCTTCACCGACTTAAAAGAGAGCTTAACCGGTGTCGACTTTGTGCAGGAAAGCATTCCCGAGATATTAAATGTAAAGCAAGATTTTTATTCACAAATTGATTTATTTTTAAATCCAAGCGTTATTATAGCTTCATCGACTTCTGGGCTATTAATTTCAGACATCGTAAAGAACTGCAATACAAGAAATAGAGCAATAGTAGGACATCCTTTCAACCCTCCCTACTTGCTACCACTGGTAGAGGTTGTTGCTAGTGAATACACCAATAAACTATGTGTTGATCAGGCGGTTAGCTTTTATAAGGCGATTGGTAAAGTCCCAATTGTACTTAAAAAAGAAATTCCGGGATTTATTGCAACTCGTTTACAGGAAGCATTGTGGCGAGAGGCGTTACACATGGTCGCAAATGACGAAGCAACTCCTGAACAAATTGATTTAGCACTAATTAATGGGCCAGCACCTAGGATGGCTTACCAAGGTCAATGCATGGCATTTCACGTAGCCTGTGGCGAAGGAGGTATGGCTACAAATCTAGACCAATTCGGTCCTGCATTGCAATTACCATGGACTAGGCTTAAAGCACCTGAATTAACACAAGAATTACGTGATAAAATGGTTAATGGGTGTAAAGACATGTCAAAAGGTATGCATTTTCTTGAAATGGCTAAAGATCGTGATAATGCAATTGCTGCGATTTTGAGCGCCATAAAAAACAATCATCCAAATAATTAATGAGGTTAGCATGAATTTTGAGGTAATAGTGACATGTGCGGTTACAGGAGCCGGTGAAACTGTAGATAAAAGCCCTCATGTTCCAGTAACTCCAAAAGAGGTTGCAGCAGCTGCTATCGAAGCTGCGAAAGCAGGTGCGTCTGCAGCCCATATCCATGTGCGAAATCCAGAAACCGGCAAAGGATCCCGAGATGTAAACTTATTTAAAGAAACAGTTGACAGAATAAGAGATGATAAAACTGATGTGGTAATAAATCTTACCGCAGGAATGGGTGGTGATTGGGTTCCTGATGAAAATGATTTTTCAATGCCTGGCCCCGAAACGGACATGATAGGTCCTGATGAGAGGCTTGCGCACATAGAGATATGTAAGCCAGAAATTTGTTCCTTAGATTGCGGAACCTTAAATTTTGGTGTCAACGATCATTCTATTTATATATCCACATTACCTATCCTGAGAAGAATGGCCGAATTGACAAAATCTTGGGGAGTAAAACCAGAATTAGAGGTTTTTGACTTAGGTCATATTAGATTAGCCAAACAGTTAATCGAAGAAGGGTTGATTAAAGAACCTCCAATGTTTCAAATATGTTTAGGAATACCGTGGGGTGCTGATCAAAGTGTTGATACTATGAAGGCAATGAAGGATCATCTCCCATCAAACGCAACTTGGTCTGGGTTTGGTATTTCAAGAATGCAAATACCAATGGCCGCTGCAGCCGTCACTATGGGGGGCAATGTTCGTGTTGGCTTAGAGGATAACCTTTATCTTTCAAAAGGCGTGCTTGCTACGAATGGACAATTGGTTGAAAAAGTTATAAAAATAATAACACTGATGGGTGGAAGAGTTCTAACCCCAGATGAAGCAAGAAAAAAGCTTTCATTAATAAAAAACTAATTATTGAGATAAACTATGTATGATACTTCAAGCGACTCAAAAATCCTATTAGATACTGTCCAAAAATTCATGGCTGACGAAATTTATCCTCATGAAGACCGTGTGGATAAACTTGGTTATGTTCCAGATGAAATAGGCAAACAAATAGAAGAAAAATCAAAAGAAGTTGGATTATTTGCAGCTAATCTGCCAGAGAAATATGGTGGTGGAGGGCTGGATTATTCTTCAATGATGGTTGTTGAAAGAGAGTATGGAAAAACTTCACATGCTTTACATTCATGGATAGCACGTCCTACCGAAATACTTTTAGCGTGCAACGAAAAGCAAATGGAAGAATACCTTTATCCCTGTGTAAATGGCAATAAACGAGAATTATTTGCATTAACGGAACCAGACGCGGGCTCTGATATAATGAGTATGAAGTCGAATGCTAAGAAAGAAGGAGCTGACTGGATTTTGAATGGTTCTAAACACTTTATTTCTGGACCATGTATGCCAGATTTTGCGATTGTATTCGCTGCTACCGGAGAAGATGAAACGCCTCGCGGAAAGAGAAAAAGAATTACAGCCTTCCTAGTGGACGTTGGCATTCCCGGCTTTGATATTCAAGAGGGTACAAAGTGTATAAGCTACCGGGGATATAAAAATTACCAGTTAAGCTTTAATGACGTAAGACTTTCTGATGATAAGATACTAGGTGCTGAGGGT
The DNA here is from genome assembly GCA_902584635.1 of uncultured Alphaproteobacteria bacterium. Taxonomy (GTDB): domain Bacteria; phylum Pseudomonadota; class Alphaproteobacteria; order Rhodobacterales; family Rhodobacteraceae; genus CACIJG01. The sequence continues at coordinate 672 of CACIAQ010000023.1, read as the reverse complement.
AATGGACTTTCATTATCTGGGAAATGGCTTGGCATGGGTCGTATTTGGGTTGGAGCGACTTGTTGTGGCAAGGCAGAACGAATTCTTGATTTAGCTTTAGATTGGGCTGCGCAAAGAAAACAATTTGGCAAGCCAATAGGAACCTTCCAAGCTACAGGTTTCAAGCTAGCAGATATGAAGATGAACTTAAGAGCCGCAGACCTTTTAGTAAAAGATGCCGTAGACAGGGCTCTGTCTGGTCAAATGATGGATGAGGATGCAGCTATTGTTAAGATTTTCTGTTCAGAAATGCTAAATAAGGTAGCAGATGATACTGTTCAGATTTTTGGAGGAATGGGCTTAATGGAAGAGATGCCTATTGAGAGGCTTTGGAGAGACTCACGTTTGGAAAGAATTTGGGATGGAACCTCTGAAATTCAAAGGCATATTGTAACGCGCTCAATGCTTAGACCTCTTGGGGCATGAATTTAGACTCTTTTAAAAGCATTGATCGTTTTTTTAAAGCAAAATCAGTCGTTTTTATCGGTGGCAAAGATATATTTGTTCCCATAAGGGAGTTAAAAAGAAGAGGTTACAAGGGGGAAATATTTGTTGTTAACCCAACCAGAAACAAAATAGATAATTATAAATGTTTACAAAAGGTTTCTGACCTTACGGTGAGTCCGGATGCTG
>CACIAQ010000022.1 GCA_902584635.1 uncultured Alphaproteobacteria bacterium | reverse complement strand
AAATGGGAGAATAAAAAATATGGAAGAATCCGTGTTAACACAAAGTCAGTCGATAGACTTTTCCTTTATAGCTCTTTTTCTTAAAGCTACAATTACAGTAAAATTAGTGATGTTAATTTTAATTTTTTCTTCTTTTTGGTCTTGGGCGATCATAATTCAAAAAACTATCGACTACAGAAAATCAAAGAGAGAAAAGAAATTTTTTTTAGATGAGTTCTGGTCTGGTGGCTCGTTAGAAGAATTATACAATGAAAAAAGAGAAGATCCTAAGGGTGCCTGTGAACAGATATTTTGTGCGGCGATGGATGAGTGGCAGAGATCCTCAGACAGTGATGGAAAATTAATTGATGGGGTGCAATCTAGATTGGAGAGAGCAATGTATGTGGTCTTAGACCGCTGGAGCGAGAAGCTAAGTTCAGGTTTATATTTTCTTGCTACAGTTGGTTCAGTTGCTCCTTTTGTAGGCTTATTCGGTACAGTTTGGGGTATAAAAAACGCTTTCCAAGAAATTGCAATTCAAGAGAGTAGTAATCTAGCGGTGGTGGCCCCTGGTATTGCCGAAGCTCTTTTAGCAACAGCGCTAGGTTTATTGGCAGCTATCCCTGCAGTTGTTTTCTATAATAAGCTTTCAGGCGACTCACAAAAAATTATTAATGGCGTGGAAGAGTTTTCGGAAGAATTTTCTGTTATAATATCAAGGCACATTGATATGAACAAAAATCATAAAGAATAAATATGCAAATAGGACCAAAGGCTGATAGCCGAGCAAAAAAAAGACAAAAAGGCATAAATCGAAACTTTGTCCCTATGTCAGAAATAAATGTAACACCTTTTGTTGATATAATGCTGGTGCTATTAATAATATTTATGGTAGCCGCGCCCCTATTAAGCGTAGGAATAGAAGTTGATTTGCCGAATACTAAAGCGAAGCCGCTAGCAATCGAGAAAGAGCGGCCTCTTACACTGACCCTTGATAGAGATGATAATATTTTTATAAATGAAGTTAAAATAAATATAGTGGAACTGCGCCTTAAGCTATTGGCGATAAAAAAAGAGAGAGAAACTGATGAGATTTATTTAAGAGCCAGTAAAAACATAGAGTATCAAAAAGTTGCGAGCATATTGGCTCTTGTTAGCAATATCGGCTATTCACAAATATCTTTAGTTACAGACGCAGAGTAATATTAAAGAGATAAAATATGAGACAAGGTCTTTACACTTCTGGATTTTTCCATCTCTTTGCTGGATTTTTGTTGATAACAGATTTCCAATTATTAGATAATCAACCTATTGAGGTATTAAACAATGTAAGTGTGAGACTATTATCGCAGCAAGAACTTACAGCGCTTGTAAATCAAGAAACAACAACAGCGCTCGAAGTTCAAAATTTTTACCCTCAAAATATTAAAGATCCTAATAATTATCCTAGAAAACCTGTTGTTCCTACCCAGCAAAATGCTGGGAATGAAATAAAAGGTATTAACGAGCCAGATATTATTGAAATTAAAAAGCGAAAGACAAGCGATGAAATTATCACCGATACCGCTCAAAGAGGTGAAAGTGAACAAAAAACACAAGTTAAGAAACAAGAAAGTAAACGAGTTCAAAAAAAAGAGCTAATAGAAAAATCTGACTACGATAAATCAGAACAAAAAAATACAAGCTCACAAATTTCCTCGGAGGGTAAAAATGTTGAAATTGTTTCAGGGGCTCTAAAAACAGCAAAGTTGCCGCAAGTAAAACCAAATTTTGAAGAGCTAATTGATAAAAATATTTTTACCGATAATAAATCACTAAAAGAGAAAGGCGAGGTGTACAATAAATTAATTGAACACGTAGTAAATAGTCGGGAAGAAGAAAAAAATGTCGAAACTCCAATTCAAAGCTTAGCGAAGGCCAGGATTCTACAGACGCTGAATGATAATTGGAATGTGGTCTCCATAAATAGACTACCAAATTATGAAAAATATGTAATTATATTGGAACTAAAGATTGACGAAAATGGGGATATAAGAGGGCCGATAAAGCTCGTATATCCAGAAAAAGCTTCTGGAAACTTTCTAATAGCAAAAAGATCTGCTATGAAGGCAGTGCTAGACTCTTCACCATTCCCAGTGACAAAAGAAAGTTTTCCTAGCGGCTTAGTTTTAAGAGTAGTTTTTGATCCTAAAACAAATGTGGGTGTTAATAATGGTTAAACAGTTTTTTAATAGATTTATAAAACTTTCCTCATTTATAAGTATTATTGTAGTTGTTAAATTCACCTTTGTTATTGCTCAGAACAATGAGGCCCCTAAACTTGATATGACGGTAAACAGAGGCGTTATCAAACCAATTTCATTAGCTATTCCAAGCTTTATTAAAGAAAGTGGCGCAAACTCGATTATAAGTAGAGAGCTGGCAAAAGTAATATCAAATAATCTTGATAGCACTGGATTATTCAGGTCTATACCACAGGCTGCCTATGTGAGTACACCTTTAAGTTTTAATACTCCAGTGCAGTTCAGCGATTGGTCTATAATAAATGCTGATGTTTTAGTATTAGGAGCCGTTGGTTTGAAACCTGATGGTCGATTAGAGGTCAAGTTTAGATTATGGGATATTGCGCAGCAAAAAGAAATTGGAAAGGGTAAAAAGTACTTCACTAATTCTGAAAGCTGGAGGAGAATCTCACATAAAATCTCTGATACCATATATACTAGGGTCACTGGTGAAGGAGCATACTTTGATAGTAGAGTTGTTTTTGTTTCAGAGACTGGACCAAAGGATAATAGAACAAAGAGGCTCGCAGTTATGGATCAAGATGGAGCAAATTTCAAGCTCCTTAAACACCCACCCTCTCTTGTAATTGCACCACGCTTTGCACCTTCGAGTAATAAAATAATTTTTACTGGCTATGAAACAGGTAGACCAAGAGTTTATTTGATGGACCTTAGTTCCGAAGCAATAACGGCATTGCCTGAGTTAGAGGGTATGAGTTTTGCTCCAAGGTTCTCTATGGACGGCACAAAAATAGTATTATCAATAACCCAAAACGGTAACACCGATATTTTTATAAATAGCTTAGATACAGGGATAAAAAAAAGATTAACCACAAACAGTGCAATTGATACAGCTCCGAGTTTTTCCCCAGATGGAAATAGTATTGTGTTTGAGAGTGATCGGGGAGGTGGGCAACAACTTTACATTATTTCTACTAAAGGAGGAGAAGCAAAGAGGATAAGTTTTGGCAAAGGAAGATATGCTACACCAGTGTGGTCACCCAGAGGTGATCTTATTGCATTTACCAAAATAAAAGAGGGTAAATTTCATATTGGGGTCATGCGAGTTGATGGAACTAAGGAAAGATTGCTAACGACATCGTTTCTAGATGAAGGTCCTGCATGGGCGCCCAACGGACGCGTTCTAATGTTTTTTAGAGAAACACCTGGCAAGGCAGGAGCACCCTCCATTTATTCTATTGATATATCTGGGCGTAATCTGAGAAAAATAAAAACGTCTTCTTTTGCTTCAGACCCCAATTGGTCTCGAATTTTAAATTAATGTTTTCATTAAATATTTATGATATAAAAATAATTTCAGCGTAGATGAGGCATGAATTATGAAAAATATTGGACTGGCAATTTTTGTTATGTTGCTGCTTGCAGGCTGTGAAAATAACAAGAATCTCAAAAACTCAATCAATGAATCACAAATTTCTCAGAGTGATATTGAAAATTTTCAAAACTTGGTAGGAGACACTGTTCTATTTACTGTTGATCAAAGTGGATTGCGTCCAGATGCCATAAGTATCTTAAATGCACAAGTAAATTGGCTAAAGGAAAAGAAGTTTCTGCCTATAACTGTAGAAGGACACGCTGATGAACAGGGGACAAGAGAGTATAACTTAGCGCTAGGAGCACGAAGAGCTACTGCAGTGAGAGAATTCCTTCTAACTAGGGGTATTGAGAAAGATCGTATCAGTATTGTCACTTATGGAAAAGAAAGGCCTTTGCGTGTTTGTTCCAATGAAGAGTGCTGGTCTAAGAATCGTAGAGCAGTAACGGTAGTTGGTCAAAAAATTGTAGAATAGTGATAAGCTATATGAGTAAGTTACCATGCTTTTAAGATTATCAATAATTATTTTAATACTATTTCTTCTGTATTGGGCAAAACTTTTTGCAAGTGAACCTTCCGAACTGCAGTCTCTTCAAAAAAGGCTTTTAATTCTCGAAAAGGAAATACTTGACTTAAAGATGAAAAACATTGTTGAAGATAAATTTGAGTGGCAGTTTTTAAAAATGGCTGAAATAGAGAATGATATTAAGAAATTACATAACAGATTTGAAATTCTAGAAAATAATTATTACAAGGAACTAAAAAATCTAAAAGTACTATTGCTGAATTCGGATTTAACAAATCTCGATAAAAATGAAGAATCAAACAAAAGCATTCAGAATAAACGCGTTATTGAGACCCCAGGTGAAAATTCTACATCTTTAGAAAGTCTTGAGGTTCTTGGTAGAGAGGAAGACCTGTATATGAGTGCAATGGATTTTTTTGATCAAGGTCAAATAAAATCGGCGGAACAACGTTTTTCAGAATTTATAGAGGCCTTTCCAACCAGCACAAAACTTTCTTCCGCTCTTTTCTGGAGAGCCGAAACCAGAGTAAAGAACGAAAACTGGATTGGTGCAGCAAATGACTACTTGGAAAGTTTTACAATCAATCCTGATGGAGAGAACGCAGCAAAAACATTGTTTGGTCTGGGCGTTAGTTTGGGCGCCATTGGAGAGAAAGATCAAGCTTGTCTAACACTTGATGAAGTTGGATCAAGATTTGAAAACATTGAAAGAACCCTACTCGTCGAAATTGTAAAAGCAAAAAATCTTTTAAACTGTGAACAGCAAAGATAGTAAACAAATAGTTGACCAGGTTATAGGTGATCTTAATAGCCTTAAATTGGGCTCGTGTGGAATTGCTGTGTCTGGCGGTAGTGACTCCATGGCTCTTTTTCACATGCTGACAGACTGGGAGTCTGATAATAGACCTAAAATATTTGTGGCATCAATTGACCACGGTTTGAGGTCAGAAAGCAAGTCAGAAGTGGAATTTGTAAAAAAAATCTGCGAAACAAAAAAGATTGAGCATGTTGCCTTAACCCCTGCTATGCATCTATCAAAAGTACGGGGAAATTTGCAAAATAACGCAAGATCCGCTAGATACCAATTATTGAAAAATTGGGCTATTTCAAAAAACCTCCAATGTGTTTTAATCGGTCACACATTGGATGACCAAGAAGAAAATCTTTTAATAAGATTTTTCCGAGGCTCAGGAGTTGATGGCTTAGCTGGTATGGAAAAAAAATCAGTTAGAAATGGTATTTTGTGGATGAGACCACTTCTGAAATTCAGAAAAGAAGAGTTACGAAATTATTTGAGAAATAGTAATTATAGTTGGATTGACGATTGCTCAAACTATAATGAAAAATTCAAGCGTGTAAAGATGAGGAAACTTCTCAAGCAACTAAAATCTAATGATCTTATTACTTCAAATTTCGTAAAAACAGCTGATCACATGTTAAGGTCCTCAAAGCTATCCAAGGAAATAGCTAAATCTAATTCCAAAACACTTTTGTCGTTTAATGTTGTTGGTCAAATTACTTTCGAAGTTGACAAATTTTCTAAGCTCTTTGAGGATACCCAATTTAGAATACTGTCTGGTATAATCTCATGGTTCTCTGGAAAATTCTATAAACCCCGCTTCTCACAGCTCGAGAATATGCATAACAAAATACTTAATTTAAAATGGATGGGTGCCACTTTAGGTGGTACAGTTTTTAAGAAAAAAAATGGTATAGTAACTGTCATGCGAGAATTAGCGTCCATTGAAGAAAATTACTTAGTTAAAGAAGAAAAATTTATTTGGGATAACAGATGGCTAATTACGTTAAAACCAGAAGCGCAAGGAAAATTATATGTAAAGCCCTATGGGTTATTAGGTCCTGATGACCATGGACTCTCTATCACAAGTGAATTTGATAAAAGTGCATTGGCTCCAATCCCGACAATAACAACAAATAAAGGTGTTAAATTTGTGCCTCTTTCTAATTTGGAGTATGATATTGATATAAAATTATTAAATCAGGATAATGAGTTTTATAAATTCTTTTAAAAACAGTTGAATTTGCGTTTTTTTAGCATACTTATGTTATATCATAAAATCAAGAATTGGTATCAATCACATGAATAATTTCAGAAACATAGCTTTTTGGCTAATTTTATTTCTCCTTCTAGTCGCTCTATTCAACGTTTTTAGCGGCAACACAATCAACAACAAAAGAGAATTATCTTTTTCTCAATTTCTGGATCAAGTTGGTTCAGGAAAGGTATCAGAAGTTGTTCTTGATGGAGAAACCATACATGTGAGAGAAGCGGATGGAACAAGATATGAAGTCGTGCAACCACTTGGTACAAACCTAGTAGAAGTTTTAAGCAGATCAGATGTCGAAGTTCGTGCCGTGAAGCAGGAAAAGTCAGGACTGATGAGCGCAATAAGCGTTTGGTTGCCGTTTATTTTACTGATTGGCGTGTGGCTTTACTTAATGAATAGAATGCAAGGCGGTGGTCGCGGAGGCGCCATGAGCTTTGGAAAGTCTAAAGCAAAACTTCTAACCGAAAAACACGGCAAGGTCACATTTAATGATGTTGCTGGTATTGACGAAGCAAAAGATGAATTGGAAGAAATAGTTGAGTTTTTGAAAGATCCTCAGAAATTTGGAAGGCTCGGTGGGAAAATACCCAAAGGTGCGTTACTAGTAGGGCCTCCCGGAACAGGTAAAACGCTATTAGCTAGAGCCATCGCAGGTGAAGCCGGAGTGCCCTTTTTCACTATATCTGGCTCAGATTTTGTTGAAATGTTCGTTGGGGTAGGGGCAAGCAGAGTAAGAGACATGTTTGATCAGGCTAAGAAAAATGCACCTTGTATTGTATTTATCGATGAAATTGATGCGGTGGGGCGTCATCGAGGAGCGGGATATGGTGGTGGAAACGATGAAAGAGAGCAAACACTTAACCAACTACTTGTTGAAATGGATGGTTTTGAGTCGAATGAAGGAGTTATATTAATTGCTGCTACCAATAGACCTGATGTTTTGGATCCAGCACTTTTGAGGCCCGGGCGCTTTGACAGGCAAGTTCAGGTACCAAACCCCGACATACAGGGCCGTACAAAAATATTAAATGTACACGCAAAGAAGACTGTTTTGGGACCAGACATAGATTTAAGGATCATTGCTCGAGGAACACCTGGTTTTTCTGGGGCAGATCTTGCCAACCTGGTAAACGAAGCAGCATTAATGGCAGCAAGGGCTGGAAAACGATTTGTTGCGATGATAGATTTTGAAAATGCAAAGGATAAAGTCATGATGGGCGCAGAGAGACGATCCATGGTAATGACCGATGAAGAAAAAAAATTGACCGCTTATCATGAGGCAGGTCATGCTATCGTAGGCTTAAATGTCCCCCAGCATGATCCTATACATAAGGCTACTATAATTCCTCGAGGAAGAGCTTTGGGTTTGGTGCTGAGTTTACCTGAACGAGATCAGTTATCAGTCACTAGAACTAAATATAAATCAAAGATAGCAATGGCTATGGGAGGTAAAGTTGCAGAAGAGATGGTTTTTGGACCCGAGAACGTAACATCTGGAGCTAGTTCCGATATCCAGCAAATAACTAAGATAGCTAGAGCAATGGTAATGCAATTCGGTATGTCCGATAATTTAGGAAATATCGATTATGCCAATGAACAGCAGACCTATTTAGGTCCGACAAGTCCTGGCAGTCATCTAGGTCCGGAGACACAAGAAAAAATTGATATCGAAGTAAGAAAGCTCGTTGATGAGGGTTACGCAACAGCGAAAAATATTTTAAAGAAAGAAAAAAAGCAGTTAGATTTGTTAGCTAATGGATTACTTGAGTATGAAACTCTCACAGGAAGTGAAATAACACAGGTGCTGTCCGGAAAACCCCTTAACAGAGACTTGGATGACTTTGATGAACCTGACGATAAACAGGACAAAAGTAGTGTTACTTCAATACCAAAAACGGGTATAACTGGTAGAAAGAAAGGTGGAGACTTAAAGTCACAGCCACAGTCTTAGGATAAAAAAAGCTCTCCTTCTAAGTCATATTCGGAAGAGCCTATAATCTTCACGGTTACATGGTCACCTACGCGGTAATGAGTTTGTTTTTTTGGAATTGAGACCGTGCCGTCTATCTCTGGAGCGTCAAAAATTGTTCTACATATAAAATGGTCTTTTTCCACAGTGTCTACAACACAGATAAATGTTTTGCCTACTTTTTCTTTAAGATTCAACTCGGATAGTTTTTGTGCTCTAGACATAAAACGGTTGTATCGATCTTGTACTATATCATCGTGGAGGTGATCCTCCATTACGTTTGACCGTGCGCCAGAAACGTCTTCATATTTGAAGCAGCCCACTCGATCAATTTTTGCTTCCTCTAACCAATCAAGAAGAAAATTAAACTCACTTTCAGTTTCTCCAGGGAAGCCTACAATAAAAGTTGATCTGATACTAAGATCTGGATTAATTGAACGCCACTCAGAAATTTGTTCAAGGTCATGCACGTTATTTGACGGCCGAGCCATTCTTTTTAATACATCCGGGTGTGCATGTTGAAAAGGTACATCTAAATACGGTAAGACCCTATTCTGATCCATAAGAGGTATTAATTGCTTCACATGAGGATAAGGATAAATATAGTGAAGTCTCACCCATACTCCAAGAGATGCTATCTCGTTCACTAGATTATAAATATTAGTCTTAAGTTTCTTCCCATTTACCATTGTCTCTTCAAACTTTAGATCTAGCCCGTAAGCGGAAGTATCTTGCGATATTACAAGTAATTCTTTAGTACCCCTTTCAACTAAACTTTTTGCTTCAGATAGTATTGAAGCCATTGACCTTGATTTTAAAGGTCCTCTCAAAGAGGGAATTATACAAAATGAGCATTTATGGTTACATCCTTCGGAGATTTTCAAATAACTATAATGTCTTGGTGTAAGTTTGACGTAGGACGATGATGGCTTTGCTTCAAATGGATTGCTCTTTATTGGAATGTTATCCGTAATTGAGTCCAAGACTTCATTAAACTTTTGAGGCCCAGTTATGGCCATCACATTTGGATGAGAATCCCGTATAAATTCTGGAGTGGAGCCGAGACACCCAGTTACTATTACTTTTCCGTTTTCATTCAAGGCTTCACCAATAGCATTCAAACTTTCGGCTTTTGCTGAGTCAAGAAAACCACACGTATTTACAATCACTGCATCAGCGTTATCATAAGTTTGTGATATTCCATAACCCAATTTTTGGAGCTTGTTTATTAAAACTTCCGTATCAACTAGTGCTTTGGGACAACCTAGGCTAACTAAACCGATCTTAGGAGAATTTTTATCCATAATGTATTTAAATAAACGGTTTTAGCTTGGGGTTAAAGGGTCTTTCTTTAACAAAAGCATCTCTTAACTTATTATCTATGAGGACTTGCAACTTGGTACCCTCAATAGCATAATCGACGTCAACGATGCCAATAGCGACATTTGTATTGAACTCTGTCGAAAAAATTCCAGAAGTAACATCCCCCACCTTTTTATTATTGAATATAGGCCAGTGACCGTGACAAAATGGCACCTTATCGCCTTTAATATCAAAGTATCTCAACACTTTTGAGGGTCCGTTACTTGCTATATTTTCAAGAGCTTCAGAACCTATACATGTTGAATTTGCATCAATCTCACAAAATCTGCCGAGACCGCATTCGAAGGGAGAGTTTTGGATTGTCATATCAGATCCATAAGATAAAAGCCCAGATTCAATTCTTTCGATCTGGTTAGGACAGCCTGGTCTAACATTCAAATCCTTCCCATTTGTAAATAATTCCTCCCATAGTTCATTGGCATATTCCGTGCCTTCAACATAAATTTCAAAACCACCTTGCTTGGACCATCCAGTTCTAGCAACATTAATAGTGTGTTTTCCAAATTTTAGTTTTCTAAGGTCAAAATAACTGAAGTAGTCCATTTCATTTCCAAATATTCTTTTCATAAGTAGCCTAGATTTAGGCCCCTGAATTGCCAGAGGCGCAACTGAAGGTTCTGACACCTCAACGTTTAATTTTAATGCAGCAGCAATCCCTGAAACCCATAAAAGAACATCACTATCAGCTATAGAAATCCAGTAACGGTCTTCCTCTACTCTTAACAGTACAGGATCATTTATCATACCTCCATTTTTATTGACCATTGGAGCGTAAAGACATTTGTTTGGGTTCATATCTTTTACATTTCTAGGAGTTAAAAGCTCTAGAAGCGTTGCAGCATCTTTTCCTACAATTTCAACTTGTCTTTGGACGGATACATCCCATACTTGAACTTCACTCTTCAAGTGTCGGCAGTCTTCCTCCGCGTCTTTAAAGATGGTCGGTAAAATCATATGGTTATAAACTGTTACACCCTTAACTTGATCTTCTATTTTAGAAGAGAAGGGCGTGCGTCTTATTCTTTTTGTCGGAGTTAAAATTTTACCTTGCAACACTTTTCTCCTATCGTAAACAAACTCGAACTCTGATATAAATCATTAATACAACTATGCAATGGTTTTTATAATATTGGACGAAATTTTGTTAACATGACCAAACAAAAAAATATTTTAATTTTAAATGGACCCAACCTGAACCTACTTGGCACAAGACAACCTGAAATATATGGATCTCGAACTCTTAAAGATTTAGAGGAAATGTGTGTGAGTAAAGGTAAAGCTTGTTCAATGAATATAAAATTTGAACAAAGTAATTCCGAATCGGAATTAGTGACTTTTATTCAGGAAGCAATAAATACTTCAGATGGTATAATTATAAATGCTGCTGCATATTCACATACTTCAGTCGCAATCCTCGATGCCTTAAATTCTTTTACTGGGTATGTAATTGAAGTTCATATATCTGATATTTCTAAACGAGAAAAATTCAGGAAATTTTCATATGTTTCTTTGAGGGCGGACTATGTAATTATGGGCAAGGGTTTTGAAGGATATATTGAAGCAATAGAAAAGATGCAATAAAATAAATTTTTAGTATGAAAAAAGATAATATTAAACTATTTTATAAAGAGTTTCCAAGCAATCCAGAGGCCAGGATTAAAGCTTTAAAGTCGTTCCTAGAAAAAAAAGGACTCATTGATCAAAAAGCATTAGATGAAATTCTCGATACCTACCAGAATAATGTAGGCCCCTTAAATGGTGCAAAAATAGTTGCCAAAGCATGGACAAACAAAAAGTTTAAAGCGGATCTAATAAATAATACGGATAAGGTGTTAAAGGATATGGATCTTAATGGTCGTCAAGGTGAACATGTTGTGGTGGTTGAGAATACAGAGACAGTCCATAATCTTATAGTCTGTACCCTTTGTAGTTGTTATCCGTGGCCTTTGTTGGGGTTACCACCTAGCTGGTATAAGTCTGATGCCTACCGAAGTCGAGCAGTGAGAGAACCGAGGGCAGTTTTAAGTGACTTTAATGTCAAACTTCCAATATCAAAAAAAGTTAAAGTTTGGGACTCGACTTCAGAGATAAGGTATCTTGTCCTGCCACAACAGCCACCTGGTTCTAAGGGATTGAGTGAAAATGAATTAGTGAGTTGGGTTACTCGTGATAGTATGATAGGGACAGGCTTTCCAAAGCCTCCAGCAGGTGAATAATGTCTAAGGCGCATGACATGGGTGGTCGGCTTGACCCGCGAAGAATTGATATCACGTCAAGTAACGTAATATTTAAGGCAGATTGGGAGAAGGAAGTTTTCGCTATAACTTTAGCGTTGGGTTTTTCAAGTTTATGGAATTTGGATAGGTCTCGGTACGCGCGTGAGTCTTTAGAGCCACAAGACTATCTACAATTTAGTTATTTTGAAAAATGGCTTGCTGGTCTGATCAACCTATTGGGTGAAAACGGTATTATTAAAGATGGGAAAGAAAGTGGAGGCAATTTTAAAAAAAGCTCTTTTCGCGTTTTAGAAGCAAAAAATGTAAAAAAATTGTTGCATATGGGGGTACCAACCAAAAGAGACAGTACTACAGAGAAAAAATTTAACTTAGGAGAGACCGTTTACGTAAGAACTAATAATAGTAATATAAAAGTTGAAAAAGGTCATACAAGACTACCAGACTATGTAAAGGGAAGAACTGGGAAGGTCATTGCCTATCACGGTAGCCATGTATTTCCAGATGCAAACGCTCATTTTTTGGGGGAAAGTCCGGAAGCACTCTACTCAGTAGAATTTAAGAGCCAAGATTTATGGGATAAGTGTGAGCATGTTGAGGATACGGTTGTAGTTGATTTATGGGAAAGTTATCTTGAAAAATTCAAGTGATAAACCAATACCATTACCTAATGGCACCGAAGTTTTTTCTGCACCATGGCATTATGAATTATTTGCACTTACCATTTCTTTGTATGAAAAAAATTTATCGATTGGGCTCTTTGGACTGCCGCGCTGGGTAATAAGCTTAAGAACAAGCCAGTGAGCATGGAAGACGATTTAGATTACTATTATGGTAGCTGGCTTGAGGCACTGGAAGAATTGATTTTAAGTAAAGAAATGACTTATTGGGATGATTTCAAAAGAGAAGTTATGTCCCAAATGGAGCATCTCCGAGATGATCACCATTAATATAAGATTATCTTAAATCTTTAATAATACGTTTAACAATTTTACTAATATCTTTTTCATTGAAATTTTCTTCATTTAATTCTTTAATTATTTTTTTATCAACTAGGCTCTTTTCTATTTTTTCATAAAGTATTTGACGAACGAACCACAAATAACTTTCTTTATTTTTCCCCAATTTTAATCTTTTTTCTAAATTTTTTTCAATGTGAGTAACTATTTTAGTATTTTCTTTCCTGTCTTTTTCATTAGTAATCATTATTTTGATATTTTTGCCATCGGGAGCCTGAGCTAAATTAATTATAGACTTTAATTGGTGGAACGTTTGTGAGGATTCTGGTTTATCGGATTTATTCACTAAAATTAAATCTACTATTTCCAAAACTCCACCTTTCATCGCTTGGATACTATCTCCAAGACCCGGGGCTAACGTAAGAATTGAGAAGTCTGCTAGTTTTGTAATATCCGATTCAGATTGCCCAACCCCAACGGTCTCAACAAAAATAAAATCAAAGTCGAAAGTGGCCATAACTAGTGATAGAAGAAAACTTTTGTGAGATATTCCACCCAATGCACCATCCGATGATAATGACCTTATAAAGACATTGTCATCTGAAGAATGTTGTTCCATTCTAGTCCTATCACCGAGAAGCGAGCCTCCAGAAATTAAGCTGCTCGGGTCGATAGCAATCACGCCAATCTTCTTTTCTTTTGATCTAAGGATACTTATGAAGCTATTTATCAAACTCGATTTGCCTGCCCCAGGGAAGCCAGTTACACCAATTATTGGTGTTTTGCGGTCTACTTTATTATAAAGCTTCAAGACCAATTCTATTGGGTTGTCACTGGTCTCTACATGAGTTAGGAATTTTGATAAAGCTAGCCTATCGCCTGCTTTGAGGTCTTCTATTTTTTGTTGTAACTCCATTTATTTCATAACGAGGTTATTATTTTATTACATCACTTTTCAAAGCCATAAAATGTAGTAAAATCATCGACTTCTTCACGGTCAGTTCTCCATGAATTAATAGGATGGTTCTCATCAGCATACCCGATACCCATTCCGCAAAAGAGCATAAAATTGTTATCAACAACAAGGTGTTTGTTTACAGTGGAATGCCACATCGCCCATGCCTCTTGAGCACAACTATGTAAGCCTTTCTCTCTTGCGATTAACATTACAGTTTGCAGAAACATTCCAACATCTGACCATTGGGGAGGCCCCATCTTTCTATCGATGTAAACAAATAGCCCGACAGGGGCACCAAAAAAGCGTAAATTTTTAGCCAATTGGTTTAACCGTGCGCCCTTATCTTCCCTTGGTATATTGATGCTTTTGTATAAATCTTCGCCACATTTAAAGCGGCGACTTCTATAAGGGTCCCAAAGGTTTGGTGGATATACATCATATTCCGTTTTTTCCCCCATAGGCATTTTTATTATTTTAGATTCAATATCCGAGACGATCTGATCAAGTTTCTTTCCTGATATTGCATGAATATGCCATGGCTGAAGGTTGCCCCCTGATGGAGCTTGTTTAGCCACATCTAAAATTTCCTTGATCAATTCCATGGCAACAGGCTTCTCAGTAAAAGCTCTGCAAGAAAATCGTGATTTTACAGCCTCTGAAACATACATTTTAATTAACACCCCACTGCCTAAACACCTCGGTTTTAGTCAATTTAATTTTATGTTTATCTGTAATTTTCGGTGCTGGAGTTACGGATAGATCGGGCGCTGGTTTTGGCTGAATAATATTGAAAGCCTCAGGAAAAATTCCTCGATATTTATTATGAGGATCAACAAAAGCCTCCTCAAAGTTTAAAACAGGAGCAACGCATGCGTCTGTCCCAAAGTAAATCTCCTCCCATTCTCTCATAGTTTTAGTCTTGATAATTTCTTGAAATATATCTTTCAGCTTCGGCCAATTAGACTTATCTGTTCTGTTTGGAAGTTCATCAAGTTTTAAATCAAGCTTTGTAACAAACTCCAGGTAAAACTTATCTTCGATAGCACCAACTGAAATATGTCGACTATCAGAAGTTCTATAAGTTGTGTAAAAAGGCGCACCCCCATCAAGAAGATTAATATCTCGTCTATCTTCCCATTGTTTAAAATTAAACATAGAGTACATCATTGCCATCAAATTGGCAGTTCCGTCCACTATGGAGCCATCCACAACTTGACCCTGACCAGTTTGCTTCGCGTGTAGGACTGCACATAGGATTCCGAAAACTAAATACATTGAACCTGCTGCAAAATCCCCCAAAAGATTCAGTGGTGCTATTGGAGTGTCTTTGGTTCCGATGGCGTGAAGTGCACCAGATATAGAAATATAATTAATATCATGACCTGCAGTGTTACTAAGAGGGCCTTTCTGACCCCATCCCGTCATTCTTCCATAAACAAGCTTTTTATTTGCTGAAAGCATCTCTGAAGGACCTAAGCCCAATCTTTCCATAACGCCTGGTCGAAAGCCTTCTATTAATATATCAGAATGTGATACAATTTTCTTGGCAATAGCAATGTCATCACCATCCTTCAGATCGAGCTCTACATAAGATCTATTCCTAATAACAACATCAGTAAATTGATTGGCTGCCTGGGTACCTGTTTTTCGGGCGATCCTAATTACGTTAGCGCCCATATCTGCCAATTGCATAGCAGAAAACGGAGTTGGCCCAAGTCCATCAAATTCAACTACTTTTAAACCTGATAAGGGTCCACCAGTGTTGTTCTGATCCGTCATCCTTATTAGTCGTCCAACGATCTGGCAATTAATTCCTTCATAATCTCATTTGTCCCTCCATAGATTGACTGCACACGAGCATCGGCGTACATCCGAGCGATGGGGTATTCCATTATAAAACCGTATCCACCATGAAGCTGCAAACATCCATCCATGATCTCATTTTGTGTTTGACTTCCCCAATATTTTGCCATTGAGGCGGTAGCAGCATCAAGAGTTCCCTGCTTAACTCTATCAACACAATCATTAATAAAGGACCTAAGAACCTCAGCTTTAGTTTTCATTTCGGCGAGTTGAAAACGAGTATTTTGAAAATCCATAATTCGCTGATCAAAAGCTTTCCTATCTTTTACATATTTTATCGTCTCTTCGAGTGCAAAGTCTATGTTCCCTAAAGCTCCTATCCCTATTGCTAATCTTTCCCATGGTAACTGTTTCATTAATTGATAAAAACCTTGGCCTTCCTCACTCCCAAGCAAATTTGTTAAGGGAACCTTAACATCTTCAAAAAATAACTCGCATGTGTCATTTCCTTTTTGACCTAGTTTTTTTAGAGGTTTTCCTCTTGAGAAGCCTTCGAGGTCTTTTGTTTCAACGACCACTAACGATACACCTTTCGATTTTTCATTTTTATTTGTCTTTGCAGCTAAAACTATGAGGTCCGCTGAGCCACCATTTGTTATGAATATTTTTGAGCCATTAATTCGATATTGATTTCCATCTTTTTCGGCGGTCGTTTTAATTGCTTGAACATCTGATCCAGTGCTGGGTTCTGTCATAGCTAGAGAGGCAACATATTCACCTGTCGATAGTTTAGGAAGCCATCTTTTCTTCTGCTCATCAGTGCCATAAGCATTGATGTAATGAACAACTATTGATTGGATTGCGTATCCCCAGCTACCGGAGTCACCCGCTGTTCTTCCAAGTTCATATAAAGTGATAGCATCAAAGCCTAAATCACCGCCGAAGCCACCGAATTCTTCAGGTATTGAGCTTCCTAAAATTCCAGCATCTCCTGCTTTATTCCATAAGGCCCTATCGACCTGTTGTTTTTTACCCCATTCCTCGAGATTGGGCTTTACTTCGTCAATAAAAAATTTTTTTACGCTATCCGTAAATAATTGGTGTTCTTCCATTTGCCATTTAGAAGTCGGGGTAAATAATGTCATCGGAGTTCCTCAAAATAATTAATATACAAAAATGCTACTACAAAAAAAATTTTGTGAACATCTAAATTTTGCACTTTTTTGTAGATATTTGAGGTTTTCTCCCCCAACATGTATCGATGACCACTTCGATAGTAAAATATGCTTCAGTTCTTTTGATTTCAATATTCATGTTATGCCTCGCTGTAGGGGAGTTTATACTGTGGCAAGCCTTACCAGTTTCATGTTCAAATCATGAAAAAGTAGAAGCGAATAATCCTGTAAAGTTTGTCACGAATGCAAAAGGCCATGGCCCCTTCAGAGGTGAGAAATGGTCAAAATTAGTGGATACAGACCTTTCGCAGTGGTACTTAAAAAACAAAAAGTACGAAAGCGTAACAATTAAGAATATAGAAGATACAATAGATATTAGCTCTTGGTGGATTCCAGCTGATAAAAAAAATGAAAAGCGAACGGTTATTGTTGTGCATGGCATTAACGGTTCAAAGAAACAATTTAATCAATTGATACCAGCAAATATTATTGCCAATTCTGGATTAAATGTTTTGATGATAGATGTTAGAAATCATGGGGAAAGTTCATGTCCAGATGGATGGCACTTTGCTGGAATTGAAGAATGGAAAGATGTTGATGCCGCAATTGAATATCTTATCGACAAAAAAGGAATACCCGAGAAAAAAATTGGGATTCATGCGGTCTCAGGAGGAGGTCTGGGTACTTTCTTTTTGATAAAAAATAGAAAAGATCTTGGAGCATTTTCACTCGATAGTGGAGTTTTTGATTGGGACTCTATTGTCCAACATGAGTTGGAATACCATGGTGTGCCTGGGTTTACGTGGCAGCTTGCAATTTTTGTAGCTAAATTTCATGGTATTTTCTTTGATAAGAATTTGCCTAAAGAAGCGCTTAGTGACTTGCAGGATAGGCCATTGCTAGTTTTTCATGGCACAGAAGACACAAGAGTTCCTTTCTTCCACTCCGAGAAATTAGTTGAATATGTGAAGAGTATTAATGGTAGAATAATATTTTTTCCATTAGAAGGAGCAGATCATACAGAAGGTGTACTATCACACTCTAAAATTTATGAGGACAACCTTCCTGAATTTTTTAAAACAAATCTTTGATAGGTAGAATCGAATATGAACAGAAAAATAATTCTCAAATCACGACCAGAAAAAGAACCTTTAAAGGAAAATTTTCAAATTGTTGAAGGGGATTTAAATCCGGTTCAACCTGGTCAAGTACAATTAAAGTCAATTTATTTATCTTTAGATCCCTACATGAGAGGAAGAATGAACGCGGGGCGGAGTTATGCGAAGCCAGTAGAACTTGGAACTGTAATGGAGGGAGAAGCCGTTTCAGAGGTAATAGAAAGTAATAGTGATAAGTTTATACAAGGTGACATTGTTATTGGTAGAACTGGATGGCAAACCATGCCATTAGTTTCGGATAAAGTTATAGAAAAAGTACATAACCCCGATCTTCCTTTAAGTTTAGCACTAGGAACATTGGGAATGCCAGGAAGAACTGCTTACATTGGAATGATGAATATTGGGAATCCAAAAGAGGGAGAGACATTAGTTGTGTCTGCGGCTTCAGGAGCTGTTGGATCCGTCGTAGGACAAATTGGAAAAATTTATGGCTGTAATGTAATAGGGGTAGTAGGTAATGAAGAAAAATCGGATTATGTTAAAGATGAATTAGACTTTGATCATTGTCTGAATTACAACGATGATAATTTCGAAAAAAAACTAGGGGAAATTTGCAAAGATGGCGTCGACATATATTGGGAAAATGTTGGAGGGAAAACGTTCAATGCCGTTTATCCTCATCTCCGTGATTTTGCAAGGATTCCAGTTTGTGGTGTAATCTCGATGTATAATAATCAAAGCCAGCAGTTGGAGGAAGATCGTCTGCCGATGCTTTTAAGAAATGTTCTAACTTGGCGCTTGAGAATACAGGGATTTATTGTAAGAGAATTTCCTGAGCAACAATTAGAAGCAATGCAGCATCTAGAAAAGTGGTATTTGGAAGGGAAGTTAAAATACAGAGAGGATATAGTAGAAGGCTTGGACAATATGGTTGAAGCTTTTCAAGGTCTTTTAAAGGGTGAAAATTTCGGAAAATTATTAGTAAAAGTAAACTAGAAAATGGGAGCAATTAAAGAGGAGCCTGATATGTCAGATACAAATTTGGATATAGAAAAACTAAAAAACCTCCAGTTTAAAATAATGAAAGATGTTGCAGCATCAGCGTTAATCCCGCTTATGCGAATAGGAGATCAGTTAGGGCTCTTCCAAAAACTTTCGGAATTGGGACCTATAAATTCAAAAAAATTTGCTAAAGAAGCAAGAGTTGATGAGCGCTATTTGAGAGAATGGCTATATGCGCTGTCGGCTACTGACTTTGTCTCTTACGATGGAGCAAAAGAAGAATTTGCATTATCACCTGAACAAAGAGCAGTTTTTGCTGATGAAGAAGGGCCAGCAAACATGATGGGAGCGTATGAAGTTCTAGCCGGACAAGTTTATGCGGAGGAGAAAGTGTTAGAAGCTTTTAAAACAGGCAAAGGTGTAGCGTATGAAAATGCATGCCCTCTCTGCTTTACTGGCACTGCTAGATTTTTCAAACCATCTTATCAAGTAAATCTTATAAAAAAATGGCTTCCAATGATTGATGGTTTTGAGGAAAAAATGAAGTTGGGAGGTAGTTTTGCTGATGTGGGCTGTGGTCATGGGTTGTCTACTTTGATGGTGGCGCAAGCGTTTCCAAAGGCTAGCGTCTTTGGCTTTGATTATCATGAACCATCAATAATTGAAGCAAAAAAACTGGCTGATAGTGCTGGGAGTTCCGAGAAAATTAGTTATGAAATATCTGACGCTAAAAGCTACTCAGGCAATTACGATTATATCGCTTTTTTTGATTGTCTTCATGATATGGGTGATCCCGTGGGTGCAGCAAAATATGCATTTGATCACTTAAATGATGGTGGAGCTGTAATTCTCATTGAGCCGACAGCAAATGACAAGCCAGAGGAGAATTTCAATATATATGGACAGATGTATTATTCATTTTCAACCATGGGTTGTATCCCTGTTTCTAAATCTCAGGACGTAGGCTTAGCGTTAGGTGCTCAGGCTGGACCTGCTAAACTAATTGAGGTGTTAGAACAGGCAGGCTTCAGGAACTGCAAGATTGTCAAAAAAAATGCAACGAATATGGTTTTAGAGGCGAGCAAATAAAAGCTTATAATTTATCATGCATATTCCTGCTATAAAAAGCGAGCAGCCAGATAAAAGCATCGCGTTTTGGTAATTTCCAAAAAAGTCGATCATTAAACCAGAAATATATGGCCCAATAATCTGGCCGATGCTAAAAGTAGTAGTTAAAAAAGCTACAGCAAATGTTATTGATCCAGAGTGCCTTATCTTTCCCTCCATTAACACTAAACCTACGATGCCGACCACACCAATTCCATATGCTATGCAGGCAAATAATGAAGCGCCTATTCCTTCAAAAAAATACAAGGTAAGTATTCCCGTAGAGCAGGTGAAACAGGATAAGGCTAGAGATATATGATTACCAGTAATTTTACTTATAGCTTGCCATATAAAAATAGCTGGCATAGCAGATATCCCAACTAAGATCCAACTAGCGTGCTGAATATTCTCTAATGCAGGAGTGTTGACCGCCAAAGCTGCGATAAAGGTGCCAAAAATGATGTAGCCAAAGCCAAAAAAAAAGTAGCCTACTGAAATACCAACGAAGCCTAAAGAGAGTTTGTTGGTCCGAGAAGCTTGATCAATACTTGCTTCTGAACCTTTTTCCAATGGGCTTGAAATGATAGGTATAGTTAAAACTAAGCAAAGTAAAGCTATCACAAACCATTGGTAGTTCCATTGCAACTCAAACATTGAGCAAACCCATATAGCTATCGCACTCAAAAACATCCCTAGACCAAAACCAGATATATGAGCTAAACGAAGATCAATCCGACCTGCAACCGTAATTTGAACAAAAATAAGGTTTGTTGCTATAACTAGCCCAATTGCACCTGAAATTCCTTGGAGGAATCTTAATAGAATAAATAAGTAAAAATCACTAGTTGAACCCATAAGGCCAAGTGTCACAATGGACACTACAACCGATAGATAAAGTGTAAGCCTTTGTTTGTTTGCAAAAGAATAAATAAGGGGAATGATCGAACCAATTAGATATCCCAAATAGTTAGAAGAAGCTATCAAGCCGATATCTGCAGAAGAAATATTAAGAGTATTCTGCATGTAGGGAATTATAGGAGTATAGGCAAACCTGCCTAAGCCGCCAGTAATTGCCACAACACAAATTCCTACCAGTGCCAATCTAAACTGTGAATTTGTTGTTAAAAATGACATTTCTTTTTATAGTTCCTATGATTGAAAATAGCTTTTCTTATGCCTAAAGAATATGCAAACAAAAGGATAGCCATAAATGAATAGTGAGGAAAGTTTTTTTGAAAAAGACTTGGTTCTTATCGGAGCGGGGCATACAAATTGTCTTTTTTTGAAAATGTGGGCAATGAAGAGTAATCCTTCTCTTAGAGTGACTCTAATAAATCCAGATCCTATTTCCTCTTATACCGGTATGCTACCTGCTCTAGTAGCTGGTTTATGTGCCAAATCAGATGCTCAAATAAATTTATTCAGTTTGTGTAGAGCTACAGAAACAAGATTAATTATCGATACTGTTAAAAAAATCGATAAGAAAAAAAGTCAAATTATGTGTAAGACAGGGAGGATTGTAAACTTTGATCTCCTATCAATAAATATTGGATCTAACTCCGTCCCTTTGATAAATGGGTTTGAAAAATTTGGATGCAGTATTCGGCCTCTAGCTGCATTTCAAGAGCGTTGGGAAAACTTTTTGGGGTCCATTAATGAAAAATCGTCTCCGGTTATTTGTGTTATAGGGGGAGGCCTAGCATCAATTGAGTTGAGTTTCGCGATGGATATTCGATTGAAAAAGACTGAATTAGAAGATTTTAAGATTAAAATTTTTGAAAGTGGTAAAGCTTTTGGAAAACTGAGTTTAAATCAGCAAAGATATTTGAAAACCAAAGCAAAGCTACGAAAAATTGAAATAATTGAAAACACTACAATAAAAGAAGTTTCAAATAATGGATTAGTACAAAAAACCGGCAACTTGGTTCATGCAGATTTTATTATTTCTTGTATAGGACCTCAACCAAATGATTTGTTTAAAAAGTCAAAGATTGAAAATAAAGATGGATATGTTTGCGTCGACGAAACGCTAAGAGTTATAGGTTTTCAAAACGCGTTTGCAGTTGGTGATTGTGCACATTTCCCTTCTAAAGCTGTAGATAAGTCAGGAGTTTATGCAGTTAGGCAAGCACCAATTCTTTATAAAAATATCCTTAAGCTTTTTAAGAACAAGCAGCTAATTCGATTTAAACCTCAAAGTGATTATTTAAAGCTCATTGTTTATGAAGGTGAATCCGCGATTTTCCTTAGAAATGGGGTTGCCTTTTCAGCAAAATGGGTTTGGGCATTAAAAAGTTTTATCGATAAAAAGTTTATAAATAATTTTAAAAAACTTAGTGAGATGGTCACTAAAGATTTGGAAAACGCTCGAAGCAATAACCAAAAAATGCTTTGTGGTGGCTGTGGCTCGAAAGTCGGAAATGTTATTTTGGAGTCTTCATTAAGAAAGTTATCAGATCCTAGCTCAAAACATATTGTTAGTAAAATAGGAGATGACGCAGCAATTATAAAATTTAATTCCTTGTTTCAAGCTTTGACGACCGATCATCTGAGGTCATTCACAAAGGATGCATGGCTCCAAAGTAAAATAACGGCGATTCACGCTTTGGGAGATATTTGGGCAATGGGATCCGATCCCGAAATCGCTCTCACAAATATTATTATTCCAGAGTCCTCCAACGACATACAAAAGAGAACAATCGAAGAAATTATAGATGGGGCAAATAGTATTTTTGGTGCTGAGGGAGTGAAGATAGTGGGCGGTCATACCTCCTTAGGAAAAGAGCTAGTGATCGGATTCACGTTGGGAGGTTTTTCTAAAAACCAACCTAAGACTGTCGATAAGGCAAGCATAGGTGATCAAATAATATTAACAAAACCATTAGGCTCTGGGGTTCTATTAGCAGGGGAAATGCATTTTGAAGGTGAAGGGCAGGATCTAAAAAATCTTTTTGATGCAATGTCTAAATCACAAAGTTCTATCGCAAATGTATTGAGGAAAGTTGCAAACTCAATGACAGATGTCACTGGATTTGGCTTAGGTGGCCACCTTCTAAACATAATTTCAAAGTCTAACGTAGGAGCAAAACTATATTTGGATCAGATACCAGTATACCCTGGTGCCAATAATCTAATAGCCAAAGATATTAGGTCTTCGATTTTCGAGAACAATTATATGTATTCTGAGAGAATGATTATTAAAACAACAGCTAATACAGATATCCTTTTTGATCCCCAAACATCCGGTCCATTACTTGCTACCGTTCCGAAGAGCAAAGTAAAGGGTGTTATTACATCTGGTGAAAAGTTGGGTTTTGAGTGTAAAGTAATAGGCGAATTGACAAATGGGAAGCCCTGCATAGAGGTATTATAGACTTTTCATTCTATTATCTGCTGTTTGTAAAATTCTATCGACCATTAAACTTAGCCCTTTTGGGGATATGTCATTTATTTTTAGGGTAGCAAATACTTCTTTTTTCTTTCTTAAGAGTCCCCGTTTGTATCTGGGGTCATAATGTTTTTCTATCAGTTGTTTTGCAAGTTCAATAAACTCTTTATTTTTTGCCATTCGCAACCAACTTTCTACAACTTTAGGCCCAGCTATGGTCGAAAGGCTCGTAATCTGTTTTTCTAATAAATCTAGATCAGTTGTTATTTCAGAGTATTCTTCAACTAAAAACTGTATCCTCTGTTTAACTGTAGCCGATAGTTCAATTTGTGGAGAGTTTTTCATTAACTTCCAGAATTCTTTAGGAATATGAAGGTTTCCAATTTTATTGGACTCTGCTTCTACAAATATAGGCTTATCAGTTTCGAGGCTTTTGACTTTATCGTAAATCAAAGTTTCGAATAACTTTTGAGATGGTTGTTTCTGCCCTTGTGATCCAAACACAGATCCTTTGTGGTTGGCTAGGTTTTCTAGATCGATCGTTTGCCCATTCCTTTCCTCTATCAAATTAAGCATTTTTGTTTTTGCTGTACCAGTATTACCCGTAAGGAGTATTAGAAAGTATTTTTCTATATTCTTATTCAGGAATTCACTGACATGTTTTCGAAATGATTTATAGCCTCCATCCACTACTCCTACATTCCATCCTATTTGGTCAAGTATAGTTGCAAAGGCATAGGATCGCTGTCCACCTCGCCAACAGTAGATTAAAGGAAGCCAATCTCGATTTTTTTCTCGTATATTCTCTATTAAATGATTTGAAATGTTTTTTGAGATAAGAGCAGCGCCGAGTTTTTTTGCTTCAAACTTACTACTCTGCTTATATATGGTGCCAATCAACTCACGCTCTTTATCAGAAAGAACCGGTAAATTAATTGCACCAGGTATATGATCAACCTCATACTCGGATGGCGACCGAACATCTATTATATCATCGAGTTTTTTCAAATCGATATCGGAGAAAATGATACGTTTAATTGCCATATCTTTATTAAAAACCTCTTTTAAAATCTTTCAACATGATGTGCTGTTAATAGATTAGTATTAACTTAGGCGAAAAAATTGGAGGATACAAAAATGTTTTCAAATTTACGAAGAGTTGTTACTGGAAATGATGCAAGTGGAAAATCGTTGATAACTTTTGACGGCCCACCCCCTGCGTCGTATGAAATGGGTGCAGGCGGACTTTATGAATTATGGGACTCTGCAGGAAATGCCCTAAATTCGCGGGATAAACATGATCGTGGGCAAGGAAAAGTAGTTCTGGGTCCACA
This sequence comes from uncultured Alphaproteobacteria bacterium, assembly GCA_902584635.1. Taxonomy (GTDB): domain Bacteria; phylum Pseudomonadota; class Alphaproteobacteria; order Rhodobacterales; family Rhodobacteraceae; genus CACIJG01. The sequence goes on along the minus strand of CACIAQ010000022.1, from coordinate 6,922 downwards.
ATCTGGGGGAGTAAAATTTCGGTATTTCGCAATAGCGCCAACTCCAGATGGGATCTCCAATGATGAGCTAAACAAAATGTTTGCTAAAGTATTTCGAGACATTAATGCAGCCGATGATCGTGTAGATGTAACTCGGCATCCTGGAATGCATAAAACTAGAACTTTAGACTATATAATCCTCCTAAAAGGAACTGCTAAATTAATTTTAGATAATGATGAAACCGATCTTAAGCCCTTTGATGTTGTAGTACAGAGGTCTACTAACCATGCTTGGGTATGCACCAGTCCGGACCCTGCTTTATTCATAGCTGTGCTTATCGCAACTGAAGTGGATATCTAAATCGCCCTCTCTTTTGGTTATATTTAAATGTAGATTTGGTTTTACATTGTGTCAATTTGTCGCTAACTTTTTTAATATAAGATCAAATATAAAAAGGGGGAAGACGATGAAAAAACTATTTTTTGGTATTTTTTCTGTATTTATCATTTCTATTACTTCACAACTAGCGGTAGCTAAAGAGATAAGTGTTACTTATGTTGCTGGACATCCACCGGTATTCAGATGGGTGAAGCACGTCAACCAAACATTTATTCCAGCCGTGAACAAATCTTTGGAAGGTAGTGGCCATTCTATAAAATGGAGTGAGCAATATGGGGGATCCTTGGCAAAAGTTGGAGATGAGCTTGAAGCGGTTGAAGAGGGGTTAGCTGAAATAGGAGGAATATCAAGCTTATTTGACCCTGCTAAGCTGGCGGTGCAAAATGTTACTTATTATTCTCCCTTTGTTTCAAGTAACGTCGACAAAGTATCTGAGTTAATGACAAGAATGCAGTTTGAGAATAAAGATATGAAAGCAGCATGGGAGGCGAATGGATTAATTCAGCTAGGTGGTTCCATTGCAATCGATGATTACTTACTAATGACTACATTTCCCGTCAACTCAATCGATGACTTGAAAGGTAGGAAAATTGGTGCTCCTGGACCCGCAGTTACTTGGTTGAAAGGTACCGGTGCTGTTGGTGTGTCTGGTAATTTAACGACATATAACAATGAGATTAAAGCTGGGGTTTATGATGGCGTTATAGTTTTCGCTTCAGCAGCCTTACCAGGAAAATTGCATGAAGTAGCCCCCTATATCACCAAAATGGGATTTGGGGCGCAATATGCAGGGTCTATTGCTGCTAACAAAGATTGGTTTGAGTCACAACCACAGATAGTCCAAAAAGCTTTAATTGATGCAGGAGAAACTTATCGAGTTGCCTACCAAAAAGATCTTGGGGCGTCGGTAGCTAAGTTTCTTTCAATTATGAAGTCGCAGGGAGCAAAAATATCTGAGGCCAGTGACAGTATGAGAAAAAGGTGGGCTGCTGGTATGGATAATGTTGCCATGGAATGGGCCAAAAAACTAGATTCCTCTGGTGTGAATGGAACTGCAGTTCTTAAAGCCTACATGGAAACAATGCGGTCAGCAGGCGCTGATCCTGTGCGTAACTGGGATAAAGAGTAGGGAGGCTTTGAAAGAGGTTTCCTTTAATCAGGAAGCCTCTTTCTTTTTTCCATTAATTAAAAATGAAAATTGCTTATCAAAAGCTATTTGAGAAAATAGAAATATTTTCAGATGCAATCACTCAGACGTTTAATATTGCTGGGACGTTATTGATTGTTTTTGTGATGGGTATCGTAAATATAGATGTTATTGGACGTGAGCTATTTTTAGTTCCAGTAGCCGGGGTGCCTATGATGGTATCGATGTCAATTGTTGCAATAGTATTTTTACAAACGCCTCAAACATTTAAGCAAGGTAGGCTTACACAAAATAGCGCCATACTGGATACAATTGGGAAAAAGAGTCCTGCTGCAAGATTGGGGATAGAAATTATTTTTAGCACAGCAGCATTCTATTTAATACTGCAAATATTTTTAGCAACAGTTCCTTTATTTAAAAAAGCTTGGGTTAGAAATACATATGAGGGAACCATAGGGGATTTCACAGCACCAATTTGGCCAATCAAATTTATAATTCTTTTAGGATGTGCTTTGTTAATGGTACAAATCTTTTTATTTGGCATAAAAAAGATTTTCATCTTTTTAAAAAAGAAGGAACTATAAATGAGTCCTTTTGAAATAGGCCTCTATTCATTAGGTGCAATAGTTATTCTAGTCTACTTAGGTTTTTGGGTTCCATTCGCTTTAATGCTTTCGTCATATGTTGGTGTTTGGTTAATAAAGGATTCTTCAATTCTGGCAGGTAAACTATTGGCCTTAGCAGCGTCAGAAACTATTTCTACCTACTTCTTTGGAGTTGTGCCCTTATTTGTTTTTATGGGGAATGTGGTTTCGGCGACAGGCATGGGTGAAGACGCCTATGATGTTGCAAATCAAGCATTCAGAAAAATAAAAGGTGGCTTGGCTATTGGAACCGTTGGGGCAAATGCAGTTTTTGCTGCTATCACAGGCATCTCTATTGCATCAGCAGCAGTTTTCACAAAAATTGCTGTACCGCACATGATAAAATTTGGCTACTCTCCAAGGTTTTCGGTCGGTGTTGTGGCCGGATCTTCCGTTTTAGGAATGTTGATACCTCCAAGTTTACTCCTGATTTTATATGGGATACTAACCGAACAATCCATTGGTGATTTATTTATAGCGGCAATTATTCCCGGTATTTTATTGTCAATCGTTTTTGGATTTGGCATTTTGTTACTAAGTCTTTTCTGGCCGTCGTTCGTTCATTCCAAAAAAGAAAATGAAAAACTAGATTTACAGTTGATGAATCTAAGAGAGTTTTTACAAAAAGGAGCTCCCCTTGTTATCTTGATTGTTGTCGTACTAGGTGGAATTTACGGTGGCTTTTTTACGCCTATAGAGGCTGGGGCAATTGGAAGTTTTTGTGCGGTTATAATTGGCTTAATCAAGCGTAGACTATCGCTTCCTACTCTTTGGGGTGTTTTAGTTGAAACAGGGTATATAACGGCAGCAATCTCATTTTTAATAATTGCGGCTCAAATGTATGCAAGAATGTTGGCGCTTTCAGGCATGCCATCAGAGTTTGGAGCATTCGTTGTAAGTTCAGAATTTAGTATTATGTCTATGATACTTTTATATATAGTCTTAGTTATTTTAATGGGAACGATACTAGATAGTGGGTCAATAATGTTAATCCTAGTTCCACTAATGTATCCGATTTTAGTCACTTTAAACATTGATCTCATCTGGTTTGGAATTGTAACGGTTATAGCGGTCGAAGTAGGTCTATTAACCCCTCCATTAGGTATTTCCGTATTTGTAATCAAGTCATCTCTTGATGATAAGTCTATTACACTGGGCGACATCTTTATAGGCGCCTTTCCTTTTGCTATTATGATGATTGCCGTCTTGTTTTTAGTTTTAGCATTTCCACAATTGATTACATTTTTATTATAAGGAGAATTAATGACAAAGAAAATTATCGATCTTTCAGTTGCATTAGAAACCGGCATTATCTCTGACCCTCCAATAGCACTGCCAAAAATTGAGTATATAGATCATACAAATTCTGCTGAACAAATCTGTTCATTCTTTCCAGGGCTTACCAAGGATGATCTGCCTGGAGGTGAGGGATGGGCAGTTGAGCAATTATCTGTTAGCACCCACAATGGAACTCATTTGGATGCACCTTATCACTTTCATTCAACTATGGATGGAGGGAAAAAGTCGATGACTATTGATGAAGTTCCACTGGAGTGGTGCTTCAATCCTGGGGTAAAGTTTGACTTTCGCCATATGGAAGATGGTTATGTTGTTACGCCCAATGATATTAAAGATGAATTGCAAAGAATTGAGTATGAGATTAAACCTTTCGACATTGTTCTTGTCAATACTTCTGCAGGAGAACGATATGGTGAAGATGATTATTTGGTTAAGGGCTGCGGTATTGGACGAGATGCTACTCTTTTTTTGTTAGAAAAAGGTGTCAAGATTACTGGTACGGATGCGTGGAGCTGGGATGCCCCTTTTGCTTATACAGCAGAAAAATATAAAATTACAAAAGACCCCTCAATTATCTGGGAGGGTCATAGAGCTGGAATGGAAAAAGCATACTGTCATATGGAAAAGTTAAGTTCACTAGAAAAATTACCAGATTATGGATTCACGGTCTCCTGTTTCCCATTTAAAATAAAAAAGGCATCCGCAGGCTTCATTCGAGCAGTTGCCATATTTGATTATTAGAGAAAAAAATGAGTGACCCAACTAATCTAAAAGAAATGCCAGATCAAGCAAAGGTTATATTTAAATGTAATGGAAAACCAGTTGGGAAAATGCGTAACGAGCTTACAGTGGATATGGTATCTCCATTAAAAGAAACGTTTGAATTAGCAACTGATGAGGGGAGTTTTCATGGCGGAGATGCTACAGCGCCTCCCCCTCTAGCTTTATTTATTGCCAGTATCACAGGTTGTATCATGACCCAAATTAGAGCTTTTTCTAAAAGAATGAAAATACAAATAGCAGATCTTAATGTTGAAACAAAAGTTATATGGAATTGGAAAAAAGTTGAAAACATCTATGAAACTTCACCAGAGAAATTTGAGATGAATATTTATATTGATAGCTCAGAAAGTTTAGAAAGGGTAAAAGCACTAGTGCAGGCTTCAAAAAAAGGTTGTTTTATAGAGCAGACATTAAGTCAAAAAAATACAATCAACCATAAGTTGAAAATAGAGGATAAGTGGCTTGACATTTAACAAGTGCTGATGATTGATGAAAGCTGATGTCAAAAAACTAACAAAAGTTATTTATTTTTTAAAAGTTATCAATAATTTCGTCAAAATTAGTACCCTCAGAAAGTGTCCCAAAAGCGCCACTCCAGGTCGAACCCAGTCTACTATAACAGAATGCTGAAATTTTTTCCTCTTGCCCACTTCTTATAAATATAGAGGCCTGAATAAGGCATGCCATTTTTTCAGTAATTAGTCTAGCCTCAGTTTCGATACCTTTGGAGAACTCCAATTTGCTTTTTAAATTGGCGAGACTCACGTCAAAGTTACGATCTGCACCCCTGGCTAAGTCTAGCTCTTTAAATAAAGCTGGCAGAGCATTTTTATCTCTTTGTAATGCTCTTAACACATCTAAACACATAACGTTTCCACTTCCTTCCCATATGCTATTCAGGGGAGCTTCTCTATAAAGCCTAGGCATAACTGATTCCTCTATATATCCAGGGCCGCCATGACACTCTAAAGCCTCAAAGACTAAATAGGGGGCTCTCTTGGTTACCCAGTATTTACTTATAGCAGTGCTTATGCGAGCGAAGGAACGCTCATCTTCATTGGAATTTTGATTATCAACGGCTCTTGCTACCCTAAGTGACAAATTCAAAGCAGCTTCACTTTCCAAAACCATATCGGCAACAACATTTCTCATCAACGGTTGATCGATCAGTCTTCTTTGAAATGCAGACCTATGAGAGACATGATGAAGAACTTGAACAACTGCTTGACGCATTAAAGACGCTGAGCTGACGGCACAGTAAATTCTATTTCCTATAACCATATCGAGAATAGTCTTAATTCCCTTACCTTCTTCTCCAATCATCGTGCCAAGGGTATTATCAAGTTCAATTTCAGACGATGCATTTGATCTGTTTCCTAGCTTGTCTTTAAGTCTCTGAATGAAAAAACTATTTCGTTCCCCGTTTGGTTTCCATCTTGGAACAAGAAAACATGACAAACCGACATTAGTGTTGGCTAGCACAAGAAAGGCATCGCACATTGGGGCTGAACAAAAATACTTATGCCCTGTAAGAAGATATTCTGATCCATTGCCAACACTTGAGGACACCGGTTTTGCTCGTGTAGAGTTGGCTCTAACATCTGATCCGCCTTGTTTCTCAGTCATAAACATACCTATTGTTCCACCCAATTTCTGATCAATGGGGATATCTCGTTCGTCATACTGATTAGATAGTACTTTTGGTAACCATTGAGCTTCTAAGTCTGGATTATGCTTCAGTGCCGGAATAACAGAATACGTCATTGCCATTGGGCACATAACACCTCCCTCAACCTGGTTAAACATATAAGTGAGTGCCATATGTGCGACCTGTGACCCTTCTTTTTTATGGTTCCATGCAAAACTTGGTATTTCATTCTTTATAGCCACTCCCAAGAGGTGGTGGTAAGAAGGATGATAATCAACGTAGTTAATTCTATTGCCATATTGATCGAATGCCTTTAATTCTGGCGGATTTTTATTTGCCTTCTCAGCATGATCAAACATTTCAGTGCAGCCCATCAAATGTCCAAACGCACTTAAATTTTTTTCTGCCCAACCCGCGCCTTCTCTATTAACAGCATCTCTAAGATTTTTATCATTTTTCCATAAATCTTGATTGCCCATATATGGCGGCATGTTTTCAACCTCATGGGTAGGTAATTGTTTTATTGGTCTTAGATAGTTCATATTATTTATTCCATTTTATTAAGTGAAAGCACACTGTTTATTCTTATAGTCCCGGGCGTCCTCACACTACAGTAAACGCCAAAATCCTGATGTCCAAAACGTTCATTAAATATACCTATGGTATCACAATTATGTTGGCCTGTCTTAGTATTAGTTTTTGTAGCATTACATCGCTCAATTCTATCAACGACCTTTAACTCTACTCCATCAATTTTAATTGATTCACCAACCCAATTAAATTCGGTCCATGGCTTCCCGGTTCGTATCCAAATATTTCCTCTAAACCTTTCAGGTTCCAAGCTAATCCCTGCTTTTTTAGAGAGGTCTTCTAGAGAGTCCAACGAGTTGATAGAAATAGACTGAAAAGGAGTGTCTGTGAGAGCTGTATCGGCTACGCAAACCAATTTGGTAGGTTTCGGAAATTTATCAGAACAAATAGGGAGCAACCAGTTCACAAAAGTTTCTCTGTCAGTATGATCA
>CACIAQ010000021.1 GCA_902584635.1 uncultured Alphaproteobacteria bacterium | reverse complement strand
CTATGGTATTTGCTCCAACTCTTAAAATATTTTTATAACTCAAAGTGGTGGCCAACAAGTTTGTTTTAGGTTATTGTCTCTTTGGTATAGGCCTATTGCGCGCCTTGTTTTGTAACCGATTAGACCGTCTATGCCACCTGTGTAATATTTTCTAGATAGCTTTTCCTGTATACTTATTATTTCATTTTTTGTTAAATTTTCGGTTGCTTCCCAATTTTTAAAAAAGTTGTGGCTGTTATATTTAATTTTGTCTGCAATGAACCCAACAGATAAAGCATATAAATAAATAGGTCCGTGTATTCCAGCCGGAAACATCAAACTGTATGACTCATTAAGATCATCTTGAGGAAATTCTTCTCCTTTAAATCTTGATGCTCCTAGCTTTTTCCACTGGCTCAAGCTTCTTGAATGATCTGGTCCCTCTAGGTAGCAACTAATGCTGTTTGACAGTTGAACTTCATATCCCCATTCTAAGTTATTATCCCATCCAAACTGATTTAAATAGTTTGCAATGGAAGCCAATATATCTGGCTGACTGTTCCATATGTCTTTATTTCCGTCATTATCATAATCTACAGCGAATTTAACAAGAGTGGAAGGTAGGAACTGAGGTTGTCCAAGAGCACCCGCTTTCGAAGCTTTTAAATATTTAATATTTATTTCATTTTCTATTGCAAAATCAATTAGATAAATAAGCTCATTCAAGTAAACTAGTCTATTTGATGATGAAAAGCTGAGTAGAGATAGTACTTGAAGACTGTCTAGCCTTGGCCTTACTCTTCCAAAAAATGTCTCGTTAGCCCATATAGCAAGCAAAAAATGTCTATCTACTTCATATAAATTTTCGATATTTTTTAATATTTTTTGAAGGCTTTTTTTATATTTTTTGCCTACTTTGGTTTTTTGTAAAATTAGCTTTTTATTGAAATACGTTGCAGGATCAGAAAACTCAGCCTGCTCGTTTTTATTGAGTAACCTTTTTAATTTTATCACAGAGCCTATGTTGTCTTTGAGATGCGTTTCAATTTCACCAATAATTTTATGGCTATTAAATTTTTGCTGGAGTTTTGGTAGCAAAAACTTATCCAGCCAGTATTCATACACTTTTGTACTCTGCGAAAAAATAGGTGCCGGTAAGGATATGAAAATTATACACAAAGTAATTTTGAAAGTGTTTTTCAAGACAAACATCTATTTATTAATTTAGTGCTTTCTTGCCATAAACGGTCTGCAATATCCGATTTTAAAGCCTCTTTTGAGGGGTTTGATTCACTTCTCTTTATGTAATACTTACCAGAAACGTTTTGCACGGTCTCGTTCGTTGCTAAATAGACAAGAGTGTCTGCGCCTTCCTCAGGTGATATGCCTCTGTATTTTAAAACTAACCTAATAATAAACTGTAAAAGTCCTTTATGATCTTGACCTATGTTCGTATTTACGATTCCTGGATGTACACAATTTACAGATATATTTTTTTCGGTAAGATTTTCTGATAACTTTAGTGTAAATAACAAATTACATAACTTAGACCTTGAATAACGTTCGTACCAACTTTTCGAATTGCTACTGTCTAAATTATTAAAATCTAGAACTGCGGTTTTATGAGCGCTACTCCCTACGTTAATTATTCTGCCACCTTCACATATCAAATTTTTTTCAAGAAGCCTATTTGTAAGATAAAAGGGACCTAGATGGTTTGTTGCAAAGACTTTTTCAATTCCCACACTATTATACGATTTCTTAAACAAAATAGTTCCTGCGTTATTGATCAGACAATTTAGTTTTATCTTAGATTTGCTAAATACATTCACAATTTCATTAATATCATCAGGCTCAGACAAATCACATCTTAAGAAACTTACCTGTTTGTCGTCGCAAAATGACTTAAGTTCATATTTTACAGCATCTAATTTATTTTTATTTCGATATGTAATAAAAAGCCGATGGTTCATCGCTAATAAGGACCTCGCAGCGGAAAGTCCAATCCCATCAGTTCCTCCAGTAAGAAATATATTTTGCATAAACCTTTCCTGTAGAAATCTTCCATCCAAGCAATGGCATTCTTTTATACAATAATTATTATTTTAGCCCCTTTTCTATTAATACTAAATAGATAAAATTTTACGCAACGTAAGCCTTGTATTAACTAACTCAATGCATTATTTCACGTTCATCGGAAGAGAGGTTTTATGATAGAGGCTTGGTCAAATCAAGTAATTAAGAATAGAATTTTCATACTTATAATAACAGTTTTACTGATTTTAGTGTCAGTTTTTTCTATCTCTAAAAACCCTATAGGGGTTAATAATTCAAATGAAATGTGGTTCCTTGAAGGCGATCCGACGCTTTTAGCTCATGATAAAATGAGAGATCTATTTGGAAGCACTGAGTCTCTAGTTGTCGGTATAGAAGCGAGACCAAAAGATAAAGACCTTTTCAATCTTGAAACTGTAAAGATGATTGAAGAAATTCATGCAATGTTAGAAGAACATGAGGTGGTTGAGAAGGTTGATAGTTTAGCCAGATATCAGAGGACATATAATCGAGGTGGGGTTGTTGCTACAGACTATATTTTCGAGGACATAGAGAATTTAGATGATAATTTAGATCAATTAGACACGGCTAGGATTGCCATGCAGGATGAAAACCTAGCGCTCGACACCCTTATAAGCAAAGATTTTAGGCATACCAGAATAATTGCAAGAACGGAGTATATTGTTAACGGACTTGATCACAAGCTTAAAGTTGTAACGGATTTACGTAACTTTATAAGTGAGATGGGATATTTGGAAAAGGGATATGATATAAAGTTTGGAGGACAACCGGTTTTAAATGAACGTTTCACCGTAATCAGTAACTCAGATGCCGCTTGGCTAAATCCTACTGTTGCTGCTATAATGATGATTGTCTTAGGCATTGTTTTTAGATCTTTGACCGGTATTTTGGCTCCCTGGGTCGTTATTGGTACAGCAGTCACAATGATGACCGGTTTACAAGCATATCTTGGCTATAATATAACTCCAGTAAACCAAGCTTTAATTCCTATCACAATGTTGTTAGGTATGGCGTGCACGGTTCACGTTATGTCTGAGTTTTATAGCTTAAGAACTCTTTCCAAGCACACAGCTTCAGACGCATCTAAAGAATTAATAAAAAACCTTTTTAAGCCTATATTCTTTACGCAATTCACCACTTCAATTGGATTTGCTGCGCTGTATATAACAAAATTATCCCCTGTGCGTGAGTTTTCGTTGCTAGCAACGATACTACCAATGATTATTTTTATTCTCTCAATGACTTCGTTGCCTGCTGCTTTATCGTTTTTAAACAGACTCTCACCAGCTACGAAGAAAGCTTATGACAATGATTGGCTTACACGTGTGACCTCCAGTCTTCCAAATTTTTCCTACAAAAATAGATTTAGTATTTTAGTGGTGGGACTGCTATTCATCTCTGTAAGCTTTTTTAGCGCAACCTACATTAAAGTTGATACGAATATTTTTAAATTTTTTAAAGGTGATCTCAAAATATCAGAAGACTTGAGGTATTTTGATAGAGAGTTTAAAGGATCATCAAATATTGATATGATGCTAGACTCTGAATTAGAAGAGGGGATTAAAGAGCCCAGCTTTCTCACAAAACTTGACGCTCTCGAGGCTTATCTTGAAAAACAAGAAAAGTCAGGGAAAATAGTCGGTTATCTGGATCAACTTAAGCAAATTAGGAAGGCGTTTTCAGACAACAAACAGGAGTTTTACAAAATACCGGATAGTAAACCTATGACTAGCCAGCTTTTGTTATTGTTCGAAAACTCAGGTCCTGATGATGACCTCTCAGATATTAAAGATTTTGATGAGCGGTTTACAAGAATAACTTTGCCGACAATTAATATGGATGCTAGTGAATATAATCAGTTTCTGGATGATATGATGCAAACAATAAATAAAGATTTTCCAGACTTGAACGTTACTCCTACCGGTCCAATGGTGATGTTTCAAGCTCAAAATGAGTACACCGATATGGGGATTAGCCAATCATTCATGCTTTCATTAACCTTTATAAGCGTTGTTCTTTTTATTATCTTTTGGTCCATTAAACATGGAGCGATTGCCGTGTTCCCAGCAGTAGTTCCGATAGTTTTTGCTGGTGGATGTTTTGCAATGTTGGGTAAGGATTTGAATTTGGGATCATTAATAGTAGGAGCTATGACAATGGGTATCGCGATTGACGATTGCATTCATGTCGTTAGTAGATATAAGTTAGCAAGATCTCTAGGTAGTTCCGTAGAACACTCAATAAACAGAGCTATGACAGAGTCAGGAAGAGCGATTATCACTACGTCATTGGCGCTAGTTATTGGGTTTAGCACTTTTTTGTTTGCACGTTTAGTGCCGATGATTGATATTGGATGGCTCACCACTGTGATTTTTACTTTGGCGTTGTTAGGGTGCCTATTGTTTATACCTGCGCTACTCTTTATATTCGAAAAAGAAGAAAAACTCACCTAAGCTTTGAGAGTGTTAATTTTATGAACTTTAATAATATATTTCTAAAATACTTCTTGTTTTTTCTTGTCTTACTTTTCCCAAATGTATCTGTGCCCATGACCGCTTACGAGATCATGAAAAAAGTTGATCAAAGGTATACAGGAGAAACTATAGAGCAGACATCTACTCTTGTTTTGATCGACAAGAAAAATAGAAAAAGAGAGAGAAAACTAAAGGGTTTTACAAAAGAAGTTTCAACCGGAACAAAAAGCATCTCTTTTTTCTTGAGTCCTTCCGATGTGAAGAATACCTCCTATTTGTCTTACAACTGGGACGATCCGTCAAAAGATAATGATTCGTGGTTGTATCTCCCAAGTCTTCAAAAAACTAATAGGATTTCTGGTGGGGATCGGTCCAATTCTTTTATGGGTAGTGATTTTACATATGCTGATTTAGATGGAGTAGAAATTGAAGACTATACTTACAAAATTGTCAAAGATAGTGATGTAGTTGATGGCGCGGATTGCTGGATAATTGAGGCAACACCAAAATCAAAATATGTAATAAAAGAAACAGGTTACTTAAAAACACTTACTTGGATTAGAAAAGATATATTCTTTGGTGTCAAAGGGAGAATACTTGTGAAAAAGGGGAAAAAAATTAAGCTCTGGTCAGCAAAGGATATTAAAAATATTGATGGTGTCTGGATTGCAAAGACACAACAGATGACTACCACAAAAAAGAAAAAGCGTGAGCATTCAAGTATTTTCATTATTGACACAATATCGTTTAATAAAAAATTAGATGATAGCTTGTTTGAATCCGAGGCCATGCAGCGAGGCTATTAATAAACGTGTTCAGGCTCGTAAGTTTACTTGTTTTTATTATATTTCTTTACTCAACAGTATATGCACAATCAGATGACGATTTCCTATCTGATTTTGGTGGAGATGATTTCGAAGAAATAGAAAGTGAACTTGATCTTGTTACAACGAATGTTGTTAAAGAAAAATTTTCTGATATTTCAATCAAAAAAAAACAAACCAGTGAAAGTTTTGATTGGGATGCTATTTTCTCTCAAAAGTTATACTATGGCCTTGAATCTCCGTCTGTTCCTTTTTTCAGGAGTGCTCCAGGGATTGAGGCAATACATAGCAAAATCGATTTAGGGTTAAATATAAAATTTGCTGAAGTTATTAACTTCAAACTTTCTGGTGACGTCAATTGGGACTGGGGGTATTTTGAAAGCTCTAAGTACTCTTACGGTCCTACGGCTGCTGATTTTAAGTTAAGAGATCTATACATTGACTTTTATCCAATCGATGGACTTTGGTTAAGAGTTGGAAATCAAATAATTGCGAGAGGAGAGTCAAACTTACTAATTTCAAGTGATATTACTAATCCAAGAGATCTATCTACTATTGGGTTGCAGGATCTTGATGATATAAGATTAAATATTCCCTCTATACTAGCTGGGTACAATATTGGTTCGTTAAAGCAAGAGATTATTGTCTTTTTGGATGAAAAAAGAAATAAAGTTGCAGGATTTGGAACGGCATTTGATCCTGAAGCTGCTTTTTTAGGCGCGTCAATAATTACCGATGTTTCTCCTGTGCAATATAATATAAGTTACGCCTTAAGAAATAAAATCCTCTTATCGGGCTTTGAATTGGATTTGTCCTTAGGAGAATATAATAATAAGCAGTTATCAACATTGAGTTCCTCTGTGTCAGGAAATGTAACTACGCTTATCACGCAGCAGGATAGAATAGCTTTCTTGGGTTTAAGCGGTAATATTGCGCTTTCAGACTTTGTTCTAAAATTCGATACCTCTCATAAAAAGGGAAAAAGATTTCCTTATTCCAACCCTTTGATAGGCCCTTGGTCTGAAAATGAGGTGTCCGAATTTTCTTTAGGCGCTGATTATTCTGGTCTTAGGGATTTGAGCATAAATATTGAATTAGCTAGTACATATATTCATGATCACGGTGCGCAAATAGCAAATAAGCAGAATGAATATGGATATAGTTTAAGGTTTGATTGGAGATTGTATAACGATCTTTTAGATATTTCTTTGCAGCATGCAAATATTTTGGGAGATAATGGGAGTTTTTCATCAGTATCAGCGGTTTATGAGTTAAGTGACAGCATCAATATTGGTAGCAAATTTATTTCCTTTGATAGCTATAACAATACTCAGCAATTATATCCCTACAGGCATCAAGATTTGATAGAGCTTACACTAGATTACTATTTTAATTGATAGGCCAAAATATCAATAGTAGTGGAATACTTGTTATAATAATAAGGACTTCGAGAACTAAACCCATTCTCCAGTAATCCCCAAATCTGTAGCCTCCTGGCCCTAAGATTATGGTATTATTTTTATGTCCAATCGGAGTTAGAAAAGCACATGATGCTGATACTGCGACTGCCATAAGAAATGTATCTGTATTTAAATTTAGTGTTTGCGCTAATTGTATGCTTATAGGTGCAATAACTAAAGTCGTAGCAGTATTATTTAAGATATCCGATAGTGTCATGGTAATAATCATAATTATTGCGATTATCAACCATGGTTCCATTGATGACGCATATTTTGTTAAAATCTGGACTATTATTTCTGTTGTGCCATTACTTTCAAGAGCAGCTCCTAAAGGTATAACAGAGGCTAAAAGGATAATTACGGGCCATTCCACACTAGAATAAACCTCTCTAGGAGGTACTATTTTAGTAAGGCAATATAATATTATAACTAAGCCCAGTACAATGGGTAACTTAAGTAGGCCAACGCTTGCGACTATCAGGCCAACAAAGAAAATACTCAGAGCTGCGGTCATCTTGCGTGTATCCGTAATGTTTAAGCCTCGTGCTGCGAGAGGGAGGCACCCAATCCAATTAATTACCTCATTAAAGCTCTCTTTAGGCACAAGAATCAAAAGCATATCGCCTTCTCTTATTATTGTTCTCCGAATTTGTTTTCTTATGGGGCGTCCTTTTCTTGATATTCCAAGTAACACTGTAGCTTTTCGCCAAGCCAATCCAACTTTTATTGCAGACGTGTTTAATAAACGAGACGTGTCTGTAACGACAACTTCAATAGGAATATAATTATCAGATTCAGCTAAGATCCGATCTTTTTTAAAAGGGAATTCAAGTTTTTGTATCGATCGAAATTCATCTAAAGACTCTGGGGTTGCATCTATTATAAGTTGATCATTTTCCTCTATTTTTAAATTTCGACTACCTTTATCTATTCTTATCGAATTTCTTATTATACCTAGTACTGCAGAATCACATTTTTCTGCTACCTCGTAAATCTCATGAAGATTTTTTCCTAATACAAGTGAATTTTGTGATACTGTTAAATTTGATACATATGAAGCTATCTCTATTAATTCTTTCCCTGCGTCATCATTTTGTGAGGTCTTTGGTATTAAACGCCAGCCAATTAAGGCGACAAATGCAAGCCCAATCATTGCGGTTATTCCTCCTACTGGAAAAAAGTCAAACATTTTAAAAGGTTCACCGGTCTGCTCATAGCGAATGCTTGATATTATTATGTTAGGAGGCGTACCTATCAGGGTAGCCATGCCTCCAAGAATTGTTGCGAAAGATAAGGGCATTAGAGTCTTTCTTGGAGGCCAATTAGATGCTCTAGCTTTATTTATGTCTATGGGCATTAAGAGTGCGAGCGCTGCAACGTTATTCATGAAAGCCGAGAGAATAGCTCCTATAAAACCTATAATTGATATATGTCCCCATAGACTTTTCCCAAGTGCAGATATTTTTTGGCCAATAAAAAAAATTGCTCCGGAGTTAATCAAGCCTTTTGATACAACTAATACTAATGCAACGATAATAGTTGCCGGGTGAGCAAAACCATCAAATGCATTATTGTACGGAACAACACCAATAGCTACAGATATTATGAGAATGGAAAAAGCAACTAAATCATAACGAAATTTTCCCCAAAGCAACAAAAAGAAAAGTAAACAAAAAATTGCTACTAATAAAATCTGTTCGGAGTTCATCTAGAGAACCTATTTTAACTTTCTAGAAAATAGATCAAGTATTCTAAACCAGTGGGTTTCAGCATGCCTTCTATTATAAAGTTGACCTCTATTTGGAAATGCAAACCCATGATGAGTTTTTGGAAATATCTCAATTTTGTAGTCAACTGAAGTTGCAGAAAGATGTTTTTTCAGAGCATTGATCATTTCTAATGGAGCATAGCTATCTATTTCTGCACAGCCAAAATATAGCTCACCTTTTACACTATTGGTAAATAGATGAGGCGAGTCTTCACTCTCTGTTACCAACTTTACGCCATGTATAGAGGCCGCGGCTGCGACTTTTTCTGGTAATTTTCCAGCTGCATAAAATGCAAAGGGTCCACTCATGCAATATCCAACCAATCCAACAAAACTACTTTTGGCACAATTTTGATTTTCACAAAATTCGATCATGTGATTTATGTCTTCTAAAACTAGGGCGTTAGAAAGTTTATCCATATTTTTAAACATCAATTCTCTTGAGGCTTCGGGAGAGTAACCTTCGATAAAATTAAGAGTTGGTTTGTTCCATTCAAAAGGCTTAGCTGTTCTATAATATAGGTTAGGACATAGTACGAAGTAACCGCAAGCAGCTATTCTAGATGCCATGTCGTGAAGTTCCTGCCTAATACCAGGAGCATCCATTAACAGAAAAACTACAGGATATATATTATCATCGCTTGGGTACACAACAAATGTAGGCATTTTTTGTTTTCCAGAAACTTTAATTTCTACTAATTTTTCTATCATTAAGTAACCCCATAATTGATTTAAAATATACAGTAAATTTTGCGAACAACCCCTTGTTTTCGTAATATTTTTCCATTTGATGAAAAATTTTTATTTGTAGTTATCAAACTTACACTATTGTTACTTTCAATCGAAGTTGCAAGCATATTTGTTTCTTCTAAAAGCTCGAATAATGACTTATTTTCTACTAATATAGCAAGGGCTCTTCTAGCATTTTCAGCGACTAGTATTCCACTTAATTTATTGTCTTTAGAAAAAGCCGGCCCTCCACTGAGGCCACCAATTGAGTTAAGACTGAATGGTGATCTGTTTTTGATGCTATAAACAAGACCTCTTTCAAAAACTCCATATGACTTGTTTTCTAATCCTACGTGTCCGAGATAATTTAATGCTAAATCACCAGGATTTCCTGCAGGATATCCTGAAGAAAAAGCTTCTTCTTTATATCTAGTGATTTCAAAATAGGGAAGATCTATATCTTCTTTATTCTTGAAAATTGCCAAATCTGAATTGGGATGGATATATATATCTTTTATTATCATTTGTTTTTTTCCAAATGACATCATAACTTTTGGGCATTGATTTATAACATGCCTTGCAGTAACCCATATATCTCGACCAACATAAAACGCTGTTCCAGAACCACCTTGACGGCGAATTTTACTTTCTGATTGAATTGTAAATTTTGGAAGAGATCGAAGATTTTTTTTATTACTTGTAGGTGTATTCATATTGTTCGAATACTTAATTGTCTTAATTGATGTAATATTTTTGTTTGAAAAGCTATCGGATTTAGGCCTTGATGAACCGTCTTTTTCGAATGAGGATGCGAACGACCATAGTATCGCTATAATTGCAATTAAAAAATAAAATCCATTACTAATGAATCTCATGCTTATCCAGAGATTGCAGCACTATTTACTAGCGCGACTGATATTTTTATAGAAAATAAAAGAATAGACGAAGAAATCTCACCATTTTCAATTCTCTTTGGAAGATCGTTTATTAAGATGTCAACGGCTTTGAAGCAAAAAAGCTGGATAATTATTGCTACAAACCCCCAAACGATGATTTCATAGATGGATCCACTAGCGGATAGAGAGCTTGCAAGTGGTAAAGCTAAACCAATTAAAGCACCAGAAAAACTAATAGCGGCGGCAGTATTTTTTTGTCTTATTAAAGCTATTTCTTTCATTGGCGTAATGAATAGATAGATGATTACACCGATAAAGAGCACGATAACTGACGTTACAAAATGGCTAATAAGAAAGGGAAGCCCGTTTAATAACCCTCCAAAAATAAGACCTAAATCACCCATATTTTTTCCTATGCATTTAGTTTTTTAATTATATTAAAAAACAACAATTTTTATATTAGATCAAGAGATGATATCAGTTTTTCTTGTTCTCTTGTCTCTATGGCGCCAGGACGATATTGCCGAATAAAGGAAATAGGCTCCTCTACTATACCAAGCTTTTTGCATAATAAAGCGGCTATAAGACCAGATCTTCCAAGTCCAGCATTACAATGTATAAAAATGTTTTTATCTTTCTGGATTTCATCGCACAAATTATCGAGAAAACGATGTAATTGTACTTTATTTTTTGGTACTGACTTGTCTTCGATAGGAAAATAGTAGTGACAAAAGTTATGTTTCTTTATAAGTTCGAAAAGGTTTGAAATCTGTAATGCCGCTAACTCTTTTCTCTCTAAAAGTGATGCAACAATATCTATTTTTCTTTTTTTAAGCTCTAATAAATCCATCTCTGCTTGAATAGCCTTATTCCCGATGTCTCTCCTGCCGGGATAATGAGATATCCATAGTTGACCTTTTGTTAAAGGGTTTAAGGGAATATTATCAGGGAACATCACTTTATACTTTAAAACAGTGTTTAACTAGCCCCTAATTTTATCGCAATATTCTTTGTTTGGACATAATTTAGGAGCGCTTCTCGTCCTTTTTCTCTTCCATATCCAGACTTTCCATATCCCCCAAACGGTGTTTCAACACCACCAGCAAACCACTCATTTACGAAAAATTGGCCTGCTCTGACTTTTTGTGCACAATGCATAGCTCTGTCAAGGTCTTTAGTAAATACACCGCCTACGAGACCGTATTCGGTTCCATTCGAGATACTTATGGCTTCGTCATCATCTTTAAATTTAAGTATTGATAGCACTGGTCCAAATATTTCGGTTTGAGCTATTTCCATATTCTGATCAACATCTGCAAAAACTGTAGGTTCTAAGAAAAATCCCTTATTATTTAGTTTTCTTGCACCGGTTACAGCCTTTGCTCCTTGCTTTTGGGCTTCATCACAGATTGAAACCGCTCTATCTCGTTGTTTTAAGGAAATCATAGCGCCCATATTATTTGCAAACTCGCCTCTTTCAATACCTATTCCCACAGACATATTCTTTGCAACGTCTTCTGCCAAACCAACAACCTCATCATAAATTTTCTCATGAACTACTAATCGTGACATTGCTGAGCAAACTTGACCTGCATTGAAAAAGATGCCTTTTCTGATGTTTTCTCTTAAGTTAGTCATTGAAGCATCTTGATAAACAATTCCCGCTGATTTTCCACCGAGTTCTAATACAGTGGGTACTATATTTTTTGCGGCCGCCGTTGCAATAGCAGATCCCGTTTTAACAGAGCCTGTAAAAGCTATTTGGTTGATATTTTTATGAGAGCATAAATATTCACCAGCAGTTCCGCCTATCCCGCAAATAATATTTACAGTTCCAGCTGGAAAATCTGCCGCTTCTGCAGCTTTGGCAAAGAAATATTGAGTTATCGGTGTAAGTTCTGGAGATTTAATGACACACGCATTCCCCGTTGTTAAACCAGTAGACAAAGATCTCGCTGTCATTTCCATTGGGAAATTCCAAGGAATGACTTGAGCAGACACACCGTAAGGTTCATAGGAAGTAAAATCATAGTATGCTGATCCAAGAGGTATTGAACGGCCTTCTAGCGTTTCGGCCTGATTCCCATAATATTCAAAGTATCTAGCAGCATTTATTACTTCAAATTTGGCTTCAAAAAGCGTTTTACCAGCTTCCATGGACAATAATGGAGCAATTTCTTCTAAATTTTCTAATAGATAAGCACCAATTTTTTTTACCATTCTTGCACGTTCTACTGGGCGCATATTTGTTAGAAATCCGCTTTCATGAACCCTTTTAGCAGCAGAAACAGCCTTATCGACGTCAGCATTATCTGCAATGGCTTGGTCAGCTAACTTCTCCCCTGTACCGGGGTTGTCTACTTGAAATACACCCGCACCACCATCAATAAATTTTCCATCAATATAATTCTGCCAGTAATCCTTCATTGCAACACCTCTTATTAACTATTCAAGACAAATTTGATTTTTAATTATATAATACAAAAATAAGTTTCCAATCATCAATTTTATAGGGAAAAGATGATATTTTTTGATTGTAATACTGCTCCAAGCCCTCGCAGGGTTCGTATGTTTATCAAAGAAAAAAAAATCAACATCGAGACTAAGAACGTTGATTTAAGAAATTCAGAACAAATGGAGGACTGGTTTTCAAAAATAAATCCTCGAAATACAGTTCCTGTCTTAGTTTCCAAAGAAAACAATATCTTTTATCACAGTCTTTCTATATGTGTTTATCTTGAGCAAGAGTTCCCTGAAATAAATCTACTTGGAAGCACTAACGAAGAAAGGGGACAAATAATTAACTTAATTAATGACATTGAAAGTAATTTATTTATAGCAATTGCAGATTGTTTAAGAAACACTTCTAAGGCTATGAAAAATAGAGCGATTACCGGTCCAAAAAATTATGAACAAATTCCAGAATTAGCAATTAGGGGAAGAGAAAGGGTTAAATCATACTTTGAAATACTAAACCAACAATTAAGTGGCAAATCCTTTTTGTGCTCAGATAGGTTTACGGCAGCCGATATATGGGCGTTTGTTGCCGTTGATTTCACGAGAGCAATCAGAGAGCCAATACCTGATTTAATGACCGGTTTGAGGGATTGGTATGAAAGAGTTTCTAAGAGGGATAGCGCACAATTAAAACTATAAAGGGAATTACGTGTCAATAATTGATTCTACTCAGGATCTTGAGGCTTTTTGTTTAGCGGCAGCAAATTATCCCTATGTAACCATTGATACGGAGTTTATGCGTGATAAGACTTATTACGCTAAGCTATGTGTAATTCAAATTGCTTATCCTGAAAAAGGTAAAAACAGTTTTGCGTTAATAGATCCGCTATCAGAAAAACTATCCCTTAAACCATTTTTTGACCTTTTATCAAATGAAAGTGTTTTAAAAGTTCTGCATTCAGGAAGGCAGGATCTAGAGATCTTTTTCAATAAAACAGGTGTACTTCCAAAACCTATATTCGATACTCAAATCGCTGCTATGGTTTGTGGCTTTGGTGATCAAGTTGCTTATGAGACTTTAGTAAATCAAATTGCAGAGAAAAAAATAGATAAATCTAGTAGGTTTACAGATTGGTCAAAAAGACCACTTTCAGATAAGCAGATCAATTATGCCTTAACAGATGTAACTTATTTAAGAACTATTTATGAAAAGCTTAAAGATGAAATAAATAACTCTAATAGGCTTTCTTGGGTAAAAGAAGAATTTGATATTCTTAAAAACCCTGAAACATATTCCACTGATCCAGATCAGTCTTGGAAAAAGATAAGGCTTCGAAGGAAAGATCAAGATTTTGTTAAAATTATAAAGAGCATTTCTTCGTTTAGGGAAAATGAAGCTCAGAAAAGGGATTTGCCAAGAGGTCATATTTTAAAAGATGAAGAAATAATTCAAATAGCTTCTCAGAGGCCAGAAGAACTTCAAGATCTTTATCGCTCTAGATTACCATCTAAGGCGTTAAAAACTGGATGGATTGCAAAAGGTATTTTAGAGTGTATAAAAAGCTCTAAATCTTTACCTGACGAGCCTATCGAGGACTATCAACATATTCCTTTATCTTCGAGCCAGTTAGCCCTCGTTGAGCTTTTGAAAGTTCTTCTTAAATTTAATGCCTCTTGTCATAATGTTGCAACAAAATTAATTGCCAGTTCAAAGGATATTGAAATGATTGCACGACACGAAAATCCGAATGTGAGAGCTTTAGAGGGATGGAGGTTCAAAATTTTTGGTGAAGACGCATTGAAACTAAAGAATGGTGAAATATCTCTTACGTTCAATGATAATGGGCTACATCTTTTAACAGTTTAAAGTTACTTAGGAATATACACATGAATTTTGATCAAATTAAGGAAGACCTCGATTTATTTAGTGAGTGGGAAGATAGATACGGATATATAATCGATTTGGGAAAGCAGGTCTCCCTTCCAGATGAAAAGAAAACAGACAAAAATAAGGTAAATGGTTGCGCAAGTCAGGTCTGGCTAGACATGACATGGAACAAAGCTAACAATTATAAAGTATTTAGTATAGAGGGAGACTCTGATGCTCTAATAGTTAAGGGCTTAATCGCTATTCTTTTAAGCCTATATCAAGGCAAATCACTTGTCGAAGCACAAGCCGTTGATCCAAGGGCAGAGTTTGAGAAATTAGGCTTAAATGCACACCTCTCCTCACAAAGATCAAATGGGTTAAAATCTATGATTGACCAAATTAAAATTTTCGTGAACACTAAAAGAAGTTGAGTCTCTTAGTGGAGGTTTGGTATGTCTGATGAAGAAGAAATTGACGAAGACATTGTTCTTAGTGAGCTAAATGACGATGAGCTTGTTCTCCAAATGCACGATGATTTATATGACGGTCTTAATGATGAGATCGTTGAAGGTGTGAACATCCTTTTGGGGAGGAAATGGCAACCTTATGATGTTTTAACTAAAGCATTAGTAGAAGGCATGCGGATAGTTGGAGAGGACTTTCGAGATGGTATATTGTTCGTACCGGAGGTTTTATTATCAGCCAATGCTATGAAGGCAGGAATGGCGATTCTTAAGCCACTGTTAGCAGAAACAGGAGCGCCGCGTTTAGGAAAGCTTGTGATTGGCACAGTGAAGGGTGATATACACGATATTGGAAAAAACCTTGTAATCATGATGATGGAAGGTGCAGGTTTTGAGGTTAGAGACTTAGGAATAAATAATCCCGTTGAAAACTACTTAACAGCGCTGGAGGAAGAGGAGCCAGACTTTTTGGGTATGTCTGCACTATTGACAACAACTATGCCATATATGAAGGTGGTAATTGATACTTTAGTTGAGAAAGGATTAAGAGATAAGTACATGGTTTTAGTTGGTGGGGCGCCTTTGAACGAGGAATTTAGCAAATCAATTGGCGCTGACGCTTATTGTAGAGATGCCGCTGTTGCTGTTGAAACAGCTAAAGACATGATGAAAAGAAAGCATAATCAATTAAAAGCTTAGGCCATTGAATAAAAAGAAAAAAGTAGTTATTTCTTTAAGAAATTTGTTATTAGTGACTCAAACATCGTTAATCCCGATACGCTTCCTAAATCTTTATCAACTGCTCTTTCTGGATGTGGCATCATTCCGATCACACGTTTATTTTTTGAGCAAACCCCAGCGATATCTTTGATTGAACCATTTGGATTGTCTCTATACTTAAAAACAATTCCTTCATTTTGTTCTAATTCCTCAATTTCTGAGTCATTTAGAAAATACTGACCGTCATGATGCGCTATAGGAATTGAAATAGTTCTATTGTGCTCAAAATTAGAGGTAAAAAATGTTTTATTGTTTTCCACAACCAAATCTTGGTCCTTACAAATAAATTTTTGATTAGTATTTGGTATTAATGCTCCCGGTAATATCTTTGTCTCTGTTAAGATTTGAAACCCATTGCAAATTCCAATAATAAATCCCCCAATCTCATAAAAGTTTTTAACAGCTTTCATAATAGGAGATTTTGCCGCTATCGCTCCGCATCTAAGATAGTCACCATAGGAGAATCCTCCAGGAAGTACAACGAGGTCAACTTTTGGAAGGGTTGTCTCTTTATGCCAGATCATTTTGACATCGAATTCAGGAAACATTTCAAGAGCTCTTTGACAATCTTTGTCACAATTAGAACCAGGAAAAACTATGACCCCACACTTTATTATTCTGAAACCTCATAATATTTGAATTCTTCAATTACGGAGTTAGTAAGCAAATCTGAGCAGATTTTTTCTAGTTCCTCAACTGCGTGCTCCCTATTTTTTGAAGATGCCGTTAATTCAAAAAGTTTTCCTTGTTTTACATCCAAAATATTTCCTAGATTATTGATATTAATAGACTGCTTAATAGCCTCTCCTTGAGGGTCAAGAACACCTTTTTTAAGAATAACCTCAACTTTAAATTTGAAAACTTTTTCATTAACGGTCATTGTACGATTCTTCTCATATTTTTTGGTAATAAATCAAATCTATCTGCTACTTCAGTGTATGCAATTGAAATACTACCTTCATTCAATCTAAAAACATCTTTATCGAGGCGTTTTTTTGTTTTTGAGTCCCATAGACGACAGGTATCAGGACTTATTTCATCAGCAATAATGAGTTTTTCGCCCTCTGATCTGAAGCTTCTGCCGATTTCAATCTTGAAGTCTACAAGTATCAGATTAACTGCAGAAAGCAGGCCACATAGAAAGTCATTTGTTCTCAAAGCTATCTCAAATATCTCTCCTAGTTCTGTTTCTGTAGCCCACTCAAAAGTACTTATTTGACTTTCAGTAACCAATGGATCATTTAGACTGTCATCCTTGTAGTAAAACTCCACTAATGGTCTAGGTAGGCGTTTACCTTCCTCTATGCCCAATCTTTTTGATAAGGAGCCAGCTGCAATATTTCGCACGACTACTTCTAAAGGTATGATGTCACACTTTTCTACCAATTGCTCGCGCATATTTAATCTACTAATAAAGTGGGTTGGAACATTAACAGAATTAAGTTTTTGCATAAAAAATTCTGACAAAAAATTGTTTAAAACTCCCTTACCTTCGATGACCTCCTTTTTTTTTGCATTAAAGGCGGTTGCTTCATCCTTGAAATGCTGGATTAAGCTACAGGAATCACCTGTAGAGTACAAAATCTTCGCCTTGCCTTCATAAAGTTTTTTCTTTTTTTTGATAGTCATTATTTGGTGCCAAAAACTCTCTTAAATAAAGTGTCAACAAATTTCGTATGATACTCTACTTTAGAAATCTCCAATAGCTCATTTTCGTTTATATGTGACTTTATAAAACTATCTCTTTGAGCTTCTTCTATGAAGTCCAAATTTTCTGAGTTCCAAACCTTCATTGCAACTTTCTGTACGTTAGCATAAGCATCCTCACGGCTAACTCCTTTCTGGGTCAACATAAGTAATAACTGCTGTGAATTGTAAAGGCCTTTAGATTTTTCCATATTCCTTTTCATATTTTCTGGATAAACACGCAAATCCTTTATAACTTTTGTAAGACGTGTGATGGCAAAATCTAACGTTATAGTCGTATCTGGACCAATATTTCTTTCTACCGAGCTATGAGAAATATCTCTTTCATGCCAAAGCGTAATATTTTCAAGTGCGGGGATTACGGCCATCCTAACTAATCTTGCTAAACCAGTGAGGTTTTCTGTAAGTACTGGGTTTCTCTTATGTGGCATAGCACTTGAACCTTTTTGACCTTCCGAAAAGTTCTCTTCTGCCTCAAGTACTTCAGATCTACTCAAATGTCTAATCTCCGTTGCAATTCTTTCGATAGAGGAGGCTACAATTGCCAACACAGAAAAAAACATTGCATGTCTATCTCTAGGAATGATTTGGGTTGATATTATTTCCGCATTGAGATTAAGTTTTTTACAAACCATTGCCTCCACCCTCGGATCAATGTTCGCAAAAGTTCCAACAGCGCCAGATAGTGCGCCAGTTGAAATTTCTATCTTAGCATTCTGTAATCTCAAAATATTTCTTTTCATCTCAGCGTAAGCCTGCGCGAGTTTTAAACCAAAAGTTGTTGGTTCTGCAAATATCCCATGACTGCGCCCTATACAAATAGTATTTTTATGTTCGAAAGCTCTTACCTTTATAACATCTAACAAGTCTTGTAAGCCTTTTTCAAGATAGTTAGATGCGTTAACTAATTGTATGTTGAAACATGTGTCAAGCACATCAGAAGACGTTAAACCTTGGTGCACAAATCGTGAGCTCTCTCCAACAAGCTTTGAAAGATAGGTAAGAAAAGCAATTACGTCGTGCTTTGTTATTTTTTCAATAGCATCAATTTCATCAATATCATAATTGATACCGCTAGCCTTTAACACATTTTTCGTTGTTCCCTTAGGAATAAGGCTTATACTTTCCATTGCTTCGCAAGCATATGCTTCGATTTCAAACCAAATTTTATACTTTTCTTGCTGTGACCATACTTTTATCATTTCTGGCCTAGAGTAACGCTTTATCATCTCTCAAAATATCATTGGGGCACTAATAATAGTTATTATTTATTAATGTAGAGTGCAACGAATTAATTGTTTGCTTTTACTTTTTTAACTATTTTTTTGATATCTAACCTATTCAATTCAAGAGTATTAATGGGGCTCCAGTCTTTCATATAGTTTCTTTGCCAAGTTCTTTGTCTTTTTGCAAATTGGCGTGTCTTAAGGACAATATTTTGGAATAGTTTTTCAAAACTTATTTCCCCATTTAAGTAAGTAACTATATCTTCTGCGCCTATTGCTTTTGCAAAAGGTAATTTTTTATCCCAACAAGTTTTATAGACCTGCGCTACTTCTTTTATAACACCACACTCCAACATATGATTGACCCTATTACTTATCCTATTAGCCAAACCTTTTTGTTCTAATTCAACCAATAATAAAGTTGCGTTTGATGCAGAAATTAATGGGCACGTATTCTTGCTTTGCCAATATAATATACTCTTGCCGGTTAATTCTAGCACTTCCCATGCTCTTTGAACTCTTCGTCTGTTATTAGTATCTATTTTCTCTAAAATATCTGGATCATTTATATTTAAACTCTCTAAGAAAAAAGATAGGTCACATGAATTTGCGAAATCTCTGATCTCTTTTGGGATTTGAGGAATTTGTGACAAACCATTCAATAATGCGTTAAAATATAGTCCTGTACCACCAACAAAAATAAACGTTTTCGAGTTGTTTGAATATAGATCAAAAATATTTTTGACATCTTTGATCCAATCTCCAACGCTATAATTAACATTACATGAAACATGACCATAAAGATCATGTATTATTTTCTTTTCCGTTGGGCGATCTGTAAGTATTTTCCAACAATCATACACTTGTAGAGCGTCAGCATTGATTATAACAGGGTTTTCAAAATAATCAGAAAGCTCAACGGCAAAAGAAGATTTCCCCGAGGCTGTACAACCACTTATACAAATAAATTTGTGCATAGATCCAAACTAACTATTATTTGATGAGTTTAATACAGATATATAATTCATTTTATAGTCTCTTCTTTAGGTATTATTTTTCTATTCCATGCGCCAAGATATATTGCTCCAGCTGTTATTAGTGCTTGAACGAGAAATGCAATAGATATAAGAGAAAAGTAATGATTAATTGAATCTGTAGCGTATCTTGAAACAATAATACTGCCTATTATAACGATTAAAAAACGAATAATTGCTGCAATAGCAGGCCAGAGAACTCTTCCTGCACCCTGAGATGCAAAATATAAAGATAACCCACTAGCAAAAAAGATATAGAAAGGACCAACAATTTCTAAGTAAGTTTTGCATACTTCCTGAGCATTCTGGTCAGATGTAAATGCATTAGACCAAAAACTAGGGTAGAAATAGGCACCGAACCCAATTAAACCAGCTGCTAAAGCACTATAAAGAGTAGCAACCCATCCAATGTTTAAAGCTCTCTTTAATTTATTGGCACCAATATTTATTCCTATTAAAGCAGTTGATGCTGCTCCAAAGCCAAAAACAATTGGAATAATAAGAAATTCCAAACGAGCCCCAACACCATAGCCTGCGAGTGTCTGAACGCCAAAATTTGTCATGTGCGAGGTTATCACAACGACTGACCCCCAAGTGCAAAATGCATTTATTGACGCTAGAGATCCTAATTTAACAATAGATATAATACTATTAGGATTAAAAAACCGGATTGATATCTTTAGTTTTAATACGTTACTTTTGTGTATAAGCCAAAATAGCAAACAAAAGGCAGCTATCCCATTTCCTATAACAATGGAAAGTGATGATCCCGCAATACCCATGCTTTGAACAGGGCCTATGCCAAATATTAATACTGCTCCCAATATTATTTGAACCAATGACCCAATACCTAAGAAAAGTGCGGCAATGAACATGTTGCCTGTTGCTCTCACTACGCCAGCCATGCCATTTGCAACCCAGATAGTAAATGACCCAGCAAAGAGAACGTCAGAGTATTTCAAAACTTCTTCTAAAACTTCTTTGCTAGCCCCAAGGCTTACATAAATCATCTCTCCGAATACTAAGAAAATAATGGCAAACAGTATACCTAGACCAAATGTAAGTATTAGACCACTTAATGCAATCTCTTCCGCTGCCTGAACATCATTAGCACCAAGCTTTTGAGCCACTAACCCGGTAACAGCACCACCTATTGTTCCTGCTGATAGCATTAAGAGCAAAAAGAGCATGGGAAAGCCCAAGGCCAAGCCGCCTAGGGGTATCACCCCAAGTTGTCCAATGTAGAAGCCCTCTATAAGGAAAGTAATAATCCACATAGACATTGTAAGCATGTTCGGAATAGCTAGTTTAAAAACTATTGATCCAATATGCGCACTGAGCAATTCCGACTTGTTTATCAATCTATATTCCTTGAAGTTATTCAAATAAACGCAGAATTTGTTATAATTGATTTATTGATATTATAAATATAAACTTAAAGAATATTACCTGTAATTAACTAATTTTTGGCTTGAATACAAAGTGAAAATTGCATTTAAAAATTCATACCCAAAATGTCCAAAGGGAATGTCAGTAAATGAGTGGAAAGCTAGAGTTGACTTAGCTGCTATCTATAGATTAACTGACTACTATGGTTGGACAAGCGTTGTGTATAACCATATAACCTTAAGAATTCCAGATACTGATACTTTTCTTATTAATCCCTTTGGCCTTAGATACGACGAAATTAGTGCATCAAATTTAATTAAGATTGATTTAGATGGAAATAAGCTAGACCCTAATGATTGGCCCATAAATCAGGCTGGATATAATATTCATTCTGCTATACATAAAGCAAGAAATAAAGACCTTCATTGTGTTATGCATACCCATGAACCAATGAGTCAAACAATTGCTGCGCTAAAAGAAAAGGTTATACCTATGTTTCAAGAGGCTTGCCAATTATATGAAAGGGTAGGCTATCATGATTTTGAGGGTATAGTTCTGGACGCCACGGAAAAAAAAAGACTTATTAAATCGCTTGGTAAGTCAAATCATACATTAGTTTTAAGAAATCATGGCTTAATTACTGCTGGACCAAGCGCTATTTGGGCGTTTATTAGGCACCAAGTGTTTATTAGGAATGCCGAAATACAACTAAGAGCAATGAGTTCTGGTGGTAAGATTATAAAAATTCCAAAAAAAGTTATGGTTCATACTAGAAAACAGTTTGAAGGTGGAGCTGCTCAAGGAGGAGCCGAAGTGAGGCATCCTGAGTGGCCAGCTTATTGGAGATTGCTGGAAAAGCTTGACCCTAGTTGGAAAAAATAAATTCTAAATTTTAAATATTTCTTCCATTAGATTAAAGCTCGGCTTTACTTCCTTCGTGTAGTTTGAATATTCTCCAGGATATAGGATACTGTTGATGTCTGCCGCTATTGATGCCCCGAGATTTACTTGAGTATCTTCTATCGCAATGGCCTCGCATGGACTAACCCCAATTTTTTTGAGCGCGTTTCGATAAATTTCGGGATTTGGTTTTGGACGTAAGCAGTCTTTAGATGTAGTGATTATATCAAAGTCATTAAAGTTTACTTTATCTTCAAGTGCTTTAGATAACGACTTTATATTTGTCTGCGAAGTAGTTGTTATTAAACCAACTTTTAAATCACTTGCTTTGCTATGGTGAAATACTTCAACAAACTCAATCCGTGATATATCTTCTTGCTCAATAAGTTCTGCATAGATCTCTTCTTTTAGATTGTGAATTTTATCAACCAAGTCTTCTGCTATGTCTGGTATTGTGAAATTTCTTATTCTATCTTTGCCGCCGGGGACTTTAAGCATCTCGCAATAGTTTGCAACGTTCCAGTAACAGTCAATGTTTAATCTTTTAAAAGCTAAATTATAACTCCGTCTTTGTATCTCAGATGTTTCAGCAACTGTTCCTATAGACCCAAATAAGACTGCTTTTAAGTTTTTATTCACTCCATACCTCCACTAAATTTTGTAGCCCTTAACATTTTTATTTGATATCCCATGATGCCTGGAATGCCTTTTTTAATTTCTCAATATTAAAATCTTTTTGTCTAGCCGCCTCCAAAATTGGTACCTCTTTCTTTACAACAAGGTCCAACGCATGAGGTAGTGCATCCAAATACTTTTTCGGTACTGTCATAGCACCATGCAGGTCAGCATGTATAAAGTCTCCAGGCTTTATTTCTAATCCCAATATATTTACAGGTGTGTCTAACTCAGTAATGTGTACAAAGGCGTGACTAGGCCCTATGCTTCCCGCAATAACTTGATACCCAGAATCCAGCATTCCTAAATCTCTTAGCAGTCCATTAGTAACAGTTCCTTTAATTTTCAATCCCTTATGTACAGCAACATTAAGCTCCCCCCAAAAAGCTCCAACACAGTTGGGAAAGTCCGTATCTTCTATAACGACTACAGGGTTTTTTTCATTTTTGACGATGTACTCGTAATATTCCATACGGATATTGTTAATTTCTTTTTGAGCCATGAGTGGGGGTGAAGAGGCCCGTATTTTAGCCGTTTTTGCAAAACCAGCAATGGGCTGGGTAGAATTTTGTGCTGTAACCATCGAGCTTTTAGTAAATCCTATAGCGGATCTGGTGCCTAATATAACATCCATAGCATTACACATTGTTGGCGTATCGTATTTAGAAGTTGTTTTAATAAGTTGATCAATATTCATTATCTATTCTTTACTCAATTTTCTGCTGCCATCAAGGTGATATTTTCGTTGTCCTGTCCAATATGTCGATATCCTGCATCTTCCAAAAATGAAGGAGATCTATGAATACCCAGTTTTCCTTAAGCTTCTTTCCTTCTCTCCTGTAAATGTCAATTACTCGCATATCGCCTCTTTTCCCTGTGGATGGCATCCCCATAAATCCTCCTGAATGGACCAACGAAAGATTTGGCCAACCAAAAAATCCTCCAAAAAATCCTTCTGTTATTCTACAAATATGCCCATTAAACTGGCGTTCCTTAAAACTTTCTCTGAATGGTCTGCAGTGTTGCTCGGCATATCTTTCTATTGTATAAGTTGCTCCTATGCCTGATGGACCCCACCATAACATATCTTGGTGCCAGCTTTTTTTAAGCTCCCTTATTAATGAAACCCTATCAGTTGATTTCCAAACCTTTAGATCATCGATCATATCTTCAATAGCTTTTTTAGTTTTAATAGTTTCTGCCGCATCTTGATCGTCAAATAATAAACCATCATGTGATGACGGACCGGGTTGAACAAGGTTAGCCCCTGTTTGATAATGGAAAGGGTTTACCCCTGCTTGAGACATAAAGTGGGGAATATCA
Organism: uncultured Alphaproteobacteria bacterium; assembly: GCA_902584635.1. Classification (GTDB taxonomy): domain Bacteria; phylum Pseudomonadota; class Alphaproteobacteria; order Rhodobacterales; family Rhodobacteraceae; genus CACIJG01. The sequence continues at coordinate 8,225 of CACIAQ010000021.1, read as the reverse complement.
AAAAACATTGCTGTTTCCTCGATTTTATTTGAAACAATTTTGTTGAATTCTGCATATCGCAGAAAAGTCAGTTTTTTATTTGGTGATATTTTTAGCCATGGTTTATCAAATATACCCATCAAGTGGCCCATTGACGCTACCCAAATACCTTCGTTACCCGAAATAGTATTATTTCCCGCAAAAAAAATATCCATTCTTCTTGTAAGTTTAGACAAACTGGATTTCAAAGGGTTCCAGAAAAGCTCACATACAGAACCGGAACCATTTATTTTATTAAAAGGATGAAAACCACGCCAGATAAGGTCTTTTGAACAATATTTCAAAAAAACTTTTTTTGTATCTTCTATGTCGGACGTTTGTAATGCCTTATAAAACTCAAGCACTAAGTTTTTTTCAGTTAGAAAACTCACCTACTTCTTCTTTAATTAATCATTGTTATGGGCTTCTTATGGTCCTTATTATGTCAGGTTAAAGCAAATTACAAAAATACTTGCTAGAATCTGAATTTATATAATAACATTTTAATATCTACTTGCAAACGTATGCAATAAGTTTATTTTGGAACTTAAATGGCTGAAATTCAACTTAAAAAACTTACCAAACGTTGGGGTAATTTCACGGCGGTAGATGATTTTAATTTAATAATAGCTGATAAAGAATTTCTAGTACTATTAGGGCCATCGGGCTGTGGAAAAACAACAACTATGAGAATGATTGCTGGCTTGGAAGACGCAACCAACGGTGATATCTTAGTAGATGGCAAAAAAATAAATGACCTTGAGCCAAAGGATCGTGATGTCGCGATGGTGTTTCAGAGTTATGCGCTTTACCCAAACATGAATGTGTACGAAAACATAAGGTTTCCTCTTAAGGTCAGGGGTATAGATAAATCTACGCATAATGAAAAAGTTATGCGTGCCGTAAAAATGGTGGAATTAGACAATTTTCTTCATCGTAAGCCTGCTGAATTATCAGGGGGTCAGAGGCAGAGGGTAGCTTTAGCACGCGCTATTGTAAGAGAGCCAAACGTATTTTTAATGGATGAACCTTTATCAAATCTCGATGCCAAGTTAAGAGTATCTACACGCGCTCAAATAAAAAACCTTAGCCATGAACTTGAGGTCACAACTGTCTATGTGACGCATGATCAAGTTGAGGCTATGACACTTGCAGACAGAGTGGTTGTTATGAAAGAGGGGATTATTCAGCAGGTAGGTAGTCCTACGGAAATATATGATAACCCCGCTAACGCTTTTGTAGCAAGCTTTATAGGCTCTCCTGCCATGAATTTAATTGACGGAGAGGTTATTAATAAAAAATTCACTGCTGATTTGACCTCGGTAAGTGGATTGAATGTTAAAAACTCAAAAGTCACATTAGGTTTCAGAGCCGAAGACGCTAGCGTTGTGAAATGTGGTGGTCAAATAAATGCGCCAATTTACACATTAGAAATCTTAGGTGATGCGACTATGGTTACTGTTAAAATTGGGCAATCATTGGTAAGCATAAAAACGGAAAAAGATTACAGAGCGAATATTGAGGATTATGTTTCAATTCATATTCCGTCAAAGAAATGTCACCTGTTTGATCATAAAACGGGGGATCGACTTGGGAGATAATTTTTCCCATAATTTCTCGAGAAATCGAGACAAACCTAGTGCTTTTAATATGAAGCACAAAACTATCATGGAGTTTTATTATGATTAAAAATATTATGCGGTTGGCTGTAGCAAGTGCTATAGCCGTTTTTGCTGCCCCTATTTATGCTGATGGTCACGGATGTAAAATATCAGCAAGGGTTAGCATTGTAGGTAACGAGTTTCCAGCAATCCACGCAGTTGCCGATGGTGCAAAGGTATGTAAGGGATCAGAAGTTAAAGCTAACTTGACAGCTGATCATCAAAAAATAAATGTTGCTGGTATGAGTGGTAATCCAGCGGAGTATACTTCCGCTATTATAGCCAATTCATCAATAGTTGCGTTAATGAATAATGATGTGATTAGACCATTAGATGATCTCGTTTCAAAACACGGAAAAGGCCTTAAGAAAAACCAGCTTATCACAATTAATGGTAAAGTTATGGCCGTTGCTTTTATGGCAAATGCACAACATTTGGTTTATCGTTCAGATATTTTAGAAAAAGCTGGCATATCGGCTCCAAAAACCTATGAAGAAATGCTTTCCGGAGCAAAAATCATAAAAGATAAAGGTTTAATGGATTATCCTTTAGGAGGTGCCTATAAAGCTGGCTGGAATTTAGCTCAGGAATTCACAAATATGTATATTGGTCATGGAGGTGAATTTTTTAAGCCGGGTTCAGCTGAAGTATCAATTAATAATGCAAAGGGAGTAGCTACACTTGAGATGTTAAAAGCTCTTTCCGCATACATGAATCCAGATTTCTTGACTCATGATTCAAACGCGACCTCAGCTGAGTGGAAAGCTGGTAATGTAGCTATGATGAATATGTGGGGATCAAGAATGGGTCCTTTAATGGATCCTGAGCAGTCAACTCCAACAGTAGTAAAAACAACTACACTAGGAGATCCTATGACTGTTGGAGGAGGATCAACTCCTGCAACAACACTTTGGTGGGACGGTTGGACTGTAGCTAAAAACATCTCAGATGCAGAAGCTGAAGCGACGTTTATAGCAATGATGAATGGTATTAATCCTAAAAGATTAGACGATAAAATGATGCCATTAGCTGTTTGGCTGATCGAAGGCTTTAAGCCTGGTCCAGCAAATGTAGGCGTTGCTGCTGCAGCAAGAATGAATGCAATTCCATATCCTATGCTACCTTATCAAGGACTTCTACACTCAGCTCTTGGTAGTGAAATTGTAGACTTTATGCAAGGTAAAGAAGATGCAGCCACTACTCTTGCAGACGTTGAAGCTGCTTACACTGCAGCCGCAAAAGAGAAGGGTTTCCTTAACTAAATGCGATCTTGTATCAGGGAAGCTTAATGCTTCCCTGATATTTTTTGGTTCCAGAGTTTATTTAATGAAACATAAAACTTTTTTTTGGTTCTTTTTGCCTACAGCATCTGCAATGCTACTTTTTATTGCTTTGCCAATTTTTTCAATTGTCATTCAGTCATTATTTACCCCTCATGATGCTGTAATTATCGTTACAGAAAACTGTGATCCTTTTGGTTGCAAGCAAGAAACGACAATTGATCAAGATGCAACAAGAGATTTAAGGAAATCCGAACCATTAGGAAAGTTTGTTGGTTTAGAAATTTACAAGGACAGAGGCCATCTTGCGGTAAACGAAATAAAAGAAATATGGGTAGAGTCCAATAATTTCGCAGAATTTAAAAATAATATTGGGAACCTACCTTTTTATAGAGCTATGGCTTTTACCTTGACATTCACATTCACAGTGACACCGTTAATGCTCGTTTTTGGTTTTATTATTGCACTGGCTGTGAATTCCCTTCATCAGAATTTAAAGGGTTTAACTATCTTTTTCTCCCTTCTTCCAATGATTGTCTCTCCTTTGATAGGGTCTCTTGTCTTATTTTGGATGATAGACAGTAGAGGAATAATTGGTGAAGCACTGCAATATGTATTTGAAGACCCTGATTTATCTCTAAAGGCATCTACCGGTCTAACTTGGGTTATGTTGATAGTTTATGGCGTTTGGCATGCTGCTCCTTTTTCATTCGTTGTCTTTTATGCAGGATTACAAACCTTACCGATGGACACTATAGAAAGCGCTAAAATTGATGGTGCGTCAAGGTTACAACAAGTTTGGTATGTAGTGATACCTCATCTAATGCCGCTTATTACTTTTGTAGCATTGATGCAATTAATGGATAATTTTAGAGTCTTTGAACCTATAGTTGGCTTTAGTGCCGAAGCACATGCACAATCTCTTTCATGGTTTATTTTCAATGACTTAGGAGGAGAAACTAGATTGCTGTCGTCTGCAGCAACATCTTCAGTTTTAACAATAATAGGTGTCTCTATTCTATTATTTCCTGTTTTGATTAGAACTTGGCGTGATTTCAACGAAAAGAGTGCAAAATGATAAATCACTCTCTTAAACTTCCTATCTCGCTTAAAGTTTCCATATCGATATTTATTGTTTTTTGGCTAATTATTGCAGCTTTTCCGTTCATTTGGACTCTTTGGGGATCTTTTAAGATAGAAGCCGATTTCTTTTCAAAAGCAGATTGGATGAACGCTCTGTTTGCACCACGTACTATTGCTGAGAAAGGTGGGGCCTTTACAGGAGATGGTTATTATGGAGCTTGGGTGCAAGAGAACTTTTGGCAGGCGGTCATAAATACAACTCTAGTATGCTTCTTTGTAGTAGGGACATCTTTAACAATCGGGACTCTAGGCGGGTATGCGCTTTCAAGATCATCTTACAAGTATACCTTTTGGCTGTTGATAACTGCTCTTATTTTTAGAGCTATGCCTCCGATAACGTTAGTAGCTGGTTATTTGCTACCATTTTATGAGTGGAATTTGTGGGGACATTTAGCAACCACTGTTATAGTCTTGGTCGCCATCAATCAACCTTTTACATTATGGATGTTGCATAGTTTTTTTCAAAAAATCCCAAAAGAATTAGATGAAAGCGCAAAAGTCGACGGATGCACGCAGTTTCAGGCTTTTAGGCACGTTATTATACCTGTGATGTGGCCTGGTGTTATTACAACAGGACTATTTAGCTTTTTATTGGCTTACAATGATTTTGCTATAACATCTATGCTCTTATCACAAAACAACCAAACCATGGTGCCCAAGATAGCCAGTTTTATGGGAACTACACAAACTGAGGGAAATGTAATGTTTGCAGTAGCTGCAGTTGTTTCGACTACTGCACCCTTATTTCTTATGGTCATGTTTTTTCAAAGGCAGATTGTAAGTGGACTGACTGCTGGAGCAGTTAAGGGATAAATTTTGAGAAGAAATAGTTGAAGAAAATTTTTTTATTAATTTTAAAAGTAGAGGTTTTAAAAATGGCGGTTAGAAAAATTAAAAACAGTAAATCAGAAGGTGAAAAGCTTGAAGAAGATTTTAACGTAAGGACTGTGGTCGAAAAAACATTGAAAGAAGTTGAAGTGAAAGGAGATGAAGCTGTTCGTGAGCTTTCAAAAAAGTTTGATAACTTTGATCGACCAAACTTTTTGCTAACAGAATCCGAAATTGACGCCGCAATGCAAAAAGTTTCTACGCGTGACATGGAAGATATCAAATTTGCTCAAAATCAGATTAGAAGGTTTGCGAAAGAGCAGATGAATAGTATAAGTGATGTAGAGGTCGAAACTTTGCCAGGAGTAGTTTTAGGTCATAAAAATATCCCAGTGCAATCAGTAGGGTGTTATGTTCCTGGAGGCAAGTTTCCAATGGTTGCCTCTGCACATATGTCAGTTTTAACAGCTTCAGTTGCAGGCGTACCACGTATTATCTCATCCGCGCCGCCTGTAAATGGAGAACCTCATCCGGCAATCGTTGCAGCAATGAAAATGGGAGGATCCAACGAAATATACGTGCTAGGTGGTATTCAAGCTGTCGCAGCAATGGCTATCGGCACTGAAACGATTAAGTCAGTCGATATGCTGGTTGGACCTGGAAATGCATTTGTGGCTGAAGCAAAACGCCAGTTATTTGGTCGGGTGGGAATTGATCTTTTTGCTGGACCCACTGAAACAATGATTATCGCAGACGAAACTGTTGATGCTGAAATGTGTGCTACCGATCTTCTTGGCCAGGCAGAACATGGCTATAATTCCCCAGCTTGCTTGATAACTAATTCAGAGAGCTTAGCAAACGAAACCATTAAAGAAATTGAAAGACTTTTAAAAATTTTACCAACATCTGATACTGCTAGTGCCAGCTGGAGGGACTATGGTGATATAGTGCTATGTGACACTCACCAAGAGATGTTGTCTGTTGCAAACGAAATGGCTTATGAACATGTACAAGTAATGACTGATAGAGACGATTGGTATTTAGAGCATATGCATTCCTACGGTGCTTTGTTCTTAGGTCAAAGAACGAATGTAGCGAACGGAGATAAAGTGATTGGCACCAATCATACCCTTCCTACAAAAAAAGCAGGTAGATATACTGGGGGCTTATGGGTGGGTAAATTTTTGAAAACTCATAGCTATCAAAAAATTCTGACTGATGAAGCTGCTACAAAAATTGGTGAGTATGGGTCGCGTCTATGCGTTCTTGAAGGGTTTATTGGGCATGCAGAACAGTGTAACTTGAGGGTTAGGCGCTTTGGAGGGAAAAATATTCCTTATGGGGGTTCAGCAGATTAATGAGCGTCAGTAAATCTGAAAAACTTAAAGATCATATATCTCCTCTTTTATCTGCTATGAGGAATTTTTCAGGTCAGTCTGTAAAAAGAGAACTTGAAAAAATACTAGTTCCACAATGTCAAATTAAGATGTGTTTTCCTTTTGGAACGATAAAAGGAACAGAAAATTATTTCGGTACTACGTATAAGCCTCTTTTGAGAGCATTCCCAAATCTTGAAAGAAGAGATCTCATAATTTTAGCGGGTGAAACTCCAGAAGGAACTGACTGGGTTGCCTGTATGGGAAACTATTTTGGAACCTTTGTATCTTCTTTTTTAGATATTTTACCGACGGGACAACTTGCTCACATGCGATTTCATGAGTTTTACAGATTTGATAAAGAAAAGATAGTTGAGATTCAAGCAATATGGGACTTACCAGAGCTAATGATGCAATCAAACTCATGGCCGATGGCACCACAGCTGGGGAGGTTTATTTGCACTCCTGGTCCAATATCTGGTGATGGTTTATATGCCAGAGGCAACGGAAACACAAGTATGTTGAAAATTAAAAATATGCTTACAGATTTGTGTAAGCACCCGTCTGACCCAAACCCAACAGCAATGAAACTTGAAAAATATTGGCATCCTCAGTTCAATTGGTATGGTCCTGCCGGAATTGGAACTTGCAGAGGAATTTCAGGGTTTAGAAACTGGCATCAAATACCTTTTCTAAATGCAATGCCAGATCGAACGGTAGATGACAAGTCAGACTTCCATTCGAAATGGAAAGCCGATACATATTGGATTGCAGAGGGGTTATATGTATGTGAAACCGGCTGGCCAAATATGCATATGCAATTAAATTTCGACGGATGGTTGGGAATTGCGCCAGTTAATAAAGAAATATTTTTACGTAGTCTCGACTTTTGGAAGTTAGGAGAGGATGGTTTAATAAGGGAGAACTGGGTTTTAGTTGATCTTTTGGATATGTATGATCAGATTGGAATAAATGTTTTTCAAAGGCTTAGGGAATTAAATAAATCGAGATCACATAGCGATATTAACATAGATGACAACTACCAATGAATTTACCTAGCACACCCTCATTTTCGTTAAAAAACAAACGTGCTCTTATTGCAGGCGCCTCTTCGGGAATTGGTTTAGGATGCGCAGTCGCTCTTGCTGAATATGGAGCTTCTATAACAATTGCTGCAAGAAGGTCACAGAAATTAGAAGAACTAAGCGCCTCTTTAAAAGATAAGGGAATTTCTACCGAGTTAGTCGAGTTAGATGTTTCAAAGACTGATAGAATACTTCAAACTATAAACCGTTTAGATCCTTTTGATATTTTAGTAAACTCAGCAGGAATTGCTAAGCATTCTCTTTCTGTTGAAACTAAGGAAGCTGATTTTGATGATGTAATGACCGTTAATTTGAAAGGTGCCTATTTTCTTACTATGGCGGTAGCAAGAAGGTTAATGTCGGCAAATAAAAGTGGTTCATTAATTAATATTTCATCACAAATGGGACTGGTTGGAGGGCAAGAGCGTGCCGTATACAGCGCTTCTAAACATGCTGTAGAAGGATTTACTAAATCGATTGCCATTGAATTAGGTGGCTCTAACATAAGAGTCAACACAATATGTCCGACTTTTATACTAACTGATTTGACTAAACCCACCTTTGATGACCCAAAAAAACTCTCTTGGATTAAAAGTAAAATTAAATTGGATCGAGTTGGAAAAGTTGAAGATATTATGGGAGCAGTAGTTTTCTTAGCTTCTGATGCATCTGCATTAATTACTGGCAGCTCTCTCGTAATTGATGGAGGCTGGACAGCAGAATGAAGAACTCAAAAGTAACATCTGCTGACGTAGCCGAGCTTGCTGGAGTTTCCCAATCGGCAGTAAGTAGGGTCTTTACCCCCGGAGCTTCCGTTTCTATAAAAACCACCAC
>CACIAQ010000020.1 GCA_902584635.1 uncultured Alphaproteobacteria bacterium | reverse complement strand
TAGATCTGGTTTAATTTCGTAATTATATCGTCAAAAATCAGCTTGGAAAAGAATAGGGCACGGACTGAGCTCTGTGTAATCGAGTTTAACATGGTTTTTTTAGTTTCTAGAAGCCAAAATATGATGGCAAAGACCGGACAAATTTTTGGAATTTATAAGTATTACCTTAATGTGTTTGGTGTAAAATGAGATATTCTTATGGAATAATAGTATTGCATTGGATAACTGCTGTTCTCGTGTTCACGTTAGCTACTTCTGGACTACTTTACAGTTACAAAATTGTTGGCTCAAATGCATTGATCTTTCATCAATGGGCAGGACAACTTCTTTTAGTAATTGTTTTTATCTGGATCGGACTGAGGTTAGTTTTCGGGGTTGGCCCACGAAATCCTGAACATGTTTGGTGGGAAAAGATACTGGCGGCTTTAGTTAAAATCACACTTTATGTACTTCTTATTGCTTATGTCGTCACTGGCTACGTTACGGCTTCGGGCCTCAGAATCACTGAGCTGATGTTTCCCATAAATGTTGCCTTTGCTAGATCTGATTTAGGGGACTTGTTCATGGAAGTTCACTTTACCTTAAAATGGGTTTTGCTTGCAGTTCTGGCTCTTCATGTATTAGGCACGCTTAAACACAGTTTTATAGACCGTGACAACACCTTTAGAAATATTTGGATAACAAAGAAAGGATAACCTGAGTATGAAAAAAATTTCCCGTCGACACGTCATCGTTAGCCTTGCTAGCACTGCCACATTTTTATGCCCAGCCGTGCTAAACGCTGCGACAACTGCAGATTTAACTAGTTGGGCTGATATTCCAACTGACAGTCCAGTTGGACTTTCACGAATTCTACGGCTCAACAGTGGTCCTGCTAGCATCGATATTTCAGCACTTAAACCAGGAGAAGTTACAGTAATTGCTCGTCCAAATGATAGTGATGACTATGCAGGAACTGGGCAAACACAATTTGTTGCGGCAATGAGAAAAGATAACGACTACCTGATTGTTGAATTGACCTGCCCTCATAAGGGGAAAGCTATCGGTCTTACAGGTGACCCCAAAGTGCCATTTGCCTGTACCAAACGTGGCAGGTATCACTCGAGTGAGTTTGATTCAAATGGGCTAGGAGTTGCGGGTAAATCGTCCGGAGACCCTATGATCGTTCCAGAGCATAAATTGTCTAGCTCTAATGGAAAAGTTGTGCTTGAACTTGCCTAGTAGCAATAATTTCTCAACAATATTAATACTAAAAATTAGGGTCTGCAGAGGAAGGGAGCAGTGGCGAAATTATGGTGGTTGATCTGCTGCACTATCCAAAAACATAAATATGACTTCCTTTTGCCTGATTAAGTGAAGTTTGGGGAGAATAGGATATTATTTTTAAAGAAATTGTTGTGTAACGAAGGTTATTGTTATAGGGATAAGGTTGAGTTCAGTTTTTTTCCTTATTAATAGAAAAGAGGAAATTTATTTTCCTCAAAAAAATTATAATAAAAACAAGGATAGATATTATGGCAAATGGAACGGTAAAATGGTTCAATACCAACAAAGGATATGGTTTCATACAGCCTGACAATGGTAATAAGGACATATTTGTACATATCAGCGCTGTAGAAAAGTCTGGATTTAAAACGCTTTTAGAAAATCAAAAAGTCTCTTTTGAAATAAACCAGGATAAGGGTCGCTCATCTGCTGCCAATATAAAAGTTATTGGTTAAACAAAAATAACTTCATAAAAAACACGCCATCTGCTGCACACTCCAAGATTTTACTACGTGAGTAGCCCCATTGTCCCATCCGTGGGGGGAGGGTCTTTTCAACTGTTAAACAAACTGTGAAACAAATCGTGCCTGTTGACATGAAAACGGAGAGACCTAAGTTATTGTCATTGCTGGATTTCAGTTGCTATCGGTGCAGTATGAGGGCAATTAACTTTATCTCAGCCGGACCATAGTCTGGATCTCATTTGACCTCAATCACAAATTTATAGTTATTCTATTTAGTTTATGCACGTAGGTGTAAACCAAGAAAGATAAACTGTTAGTTTAGGGGCACGTTTACAAAAATAGAAAAAAACAAACATCAAAACGAAATCTGGACTTGCTCGAACCCAAGTGATTTCTAATAAACCACGTTCTAAGAGTTCGGGAACTTTGGTAGTATGAAGGGCAAAAATTTTTCACAGTCTGCCTCTGTGAAAAAGTCAAACATGCCAACCTTACCAACACTAATAATGCGTAAATACTTTCTTCCGACTTGATTAGATACCAAACTACTTTTTTATCTTACTATAATCATAAAGAATTTCTCCATCAAAGGTAATCACGTCAACTTTAAAGTCGTACTTTTTACGCCATTCATTTGCCTTTCTTAATATCTCTTGAGCTCCTTCTAGGGTTTCAACAATAGAAAAATACAGTAATGAAGGTGTACTTGCTCTTACGTACGTTGCTTCAAGAAGACCACATTCATCCAAAGAACTTGCAAATTCTTTATGAAGAGCAAAATATTTATCGAAATCTTCTTCTGAAAAAAAGTTTATAATACTAGTCCTAGCTACAGAAATTTTTACTATATATGTAGAAAGTCTTCTTCATTTAATTTTTTAGATGCAACTTTCCTTCTCCAAATCACGAACGCTAACAATATCTCTCCAAACTTTATTATCTTTCCATAATTGCACATATGTAGTTTCCCACTTTTTACCTCCGTGTTCTATTAAGACGTCCCTCCATGCCAATAGATCTTTATTTTCAATTATAAGCTCAAGTTTTTCAAAAGTTAAACCGTCCTCAAATCTTTTTTTTATGAACGAAACCATCTCATCTTTAGAAATTAATGTAGTTTCTCTTAGATATAAATATTCATCATGTAAAATATCCTGGAGTCCCCCAAAGTTTTTATTTTCAATCAGGCTTTTAATTTTGTTCCATTTGTTCATTGGCACCTCCAAATTCCTGTTTCACACTCATAATAAATTTTATTGATTAGCATCATAAAAGGTGTTTTATGGAAATCCTGATTTTAATTTATTACATATTCAGGAATACATATCTCCATTGTAACTTTTACCTTCCCAGTGAAAGAACTTGGTCAACCTCCCAATTATATGTAATTGTTTTTGGTGCTAGTCGATCTCTAAAAGGTACGATTATTTGCTCTCCTATTTTCATAATAACTTTTTGGTCTGCCTTTTCTCTAAAGGTCCAGAGCGCCAACATTCTATTTGACATATCTATATCTTTAACGATTTCTAGAGTGCTCTCGGGAATTGAGTCTTTATATTTTGGCCACTGCTGTTTTAATACCATAATGAACATTTCACATTCATCTTCGGAAGAAAAAGTATTTATGATTGTTGTTTTAAACATACTTTATTTAACTACTAAATGATATGGCTTTCAATGGTGAACATTATTTTAAAAATAGCGCAATTAATGCTCAAATTTAGAAAAAAGTATATGTATCAATTGGTGCGAGTTGGATAGCAATAGTACCGATGGTCGCCAAGTACTTCATCCGAATTCTGAAAATACTCCAAGATTTCCCCATTATTTTTATAAAAAACCGAGGGTCTTTTTTCAGTTCATACGCTTGTCTCATACATTCATTTTTAGATAAGTTATTTTGTATGATAGGAGATTGAAAACTCGCATTTGGTGTAATCCCAACATTTGGGGTGAGGTTTATAATCAATATAAGTGAATACCAAACAGTCATGAGGATCTCCATTGTTTTATTTGATTTGAAGAGCGTCAGCTAGAAGCATAGAATTTATTTTAAATTAGTTTTTCAACCAAACCTTTAAATCCGATATATTTTTCAGTTCGACAAACCTATCTAAATCAAAAGTACTGTCAACTTCCTCATGTTTCCATGTAAATTTATGAGGAATATATATTCCCGTTCCCCCAACTTTTGTAACAGGTAAAACGTCAGATTTTAACGAATTTCCAACCATTAAAAAGTCCTTCGGTGAAATGTTATTCTTTTGCAAAATTTCCAAATATGTTTGCTTGTCTTTCTCCCAGACGATTTCTATTGAGCTAAAGTATTTCAAAAGTCCAGATTTCTCTACTTTTCTCTGCTGATCAAGCAAATCTCCTTTTGTTATCATTATAAGAGTATAGTGCTCTGAAAGATGTCGAAGTGTATCTTTTGCATGGGGTAAGAGTTGTATGGGCTGAGCAAGCATCTCTTTTCCGATTTTTATTATTTTATCTATATTCTGGAAATTGGGTTGGTTACTGGAGTATCGTACTGATGTTTCTAATAATGAAAGTATAAACCCTTTTATTCCATAGCCATAAAACTTGATATTTTTCTTTTCAATCTGAAGTATTGCTTGTTCAGGATCTTTGATATGGGGATGTAGTTCGATAAACTTCCTCTGTGCTTGATAAAAAAATATTTCATTTTCCCAAAGGGTATCATCGGCGTCGAAACCTATTATTTGTTTATTGCTCATTACTTACTTTTCAATCCACTTGAATTGTATTTCCAGTATACCATCCGAGCCTCGGTCTTTTCTATTTTTCAACTAAAATCCTTCTCTTTTATAAAACTTATGTGCCGAATTATTAAATTCACGACTCCACAGAGGTAAATATTTGTGGTCAGATTTTATTCGGTCAACAAGAATCTTCCTAATACCTTCACCTCTTTTGTTCACATATAATGCGGAAGTTTGTAAAGAGTCAGGATTATAAGAAATATAGCCATTAATTGGCTAACCAATTACCCATACTTCTCTCAGTAGAATTGCATTTCTAATCATTTCGGTAAGCTTGTGTTTGTCAAAAAGGCACGGCATCTCTACCGTTTTTTCAATCCAGTCATCAACTATTAATGCACATGCTGATGCATCATCAATAGTTGCTCGCCTTAATGTTTAAATTTCATTGTGTACCATTACTCTATTTTTCTAACAGCAAGCATATTCGATGGTAATTAAATTGCGTTGCTTTAGATTTATATTTATAAATAAAAAATTCTTGCCAAGCCCAACAAATAAATAGATAAGTCATTCATATTCAATACTTTTTTGAAGGGCTGTGCAATTATTTACTTTCTACTAAAGAAATACATTTTTTGGTTTTTTCTAGCTGCCTTTCCAGTATGCCTTATACCGGTAAATGCTGCTGAGTTTGAATTGAAGGGAATAACAGTTAGCAATCCACACTTAGTGGTTTTTGGAAAAAATGCTAAATCAGGGGCAGGCTATTTTGTTATTTCAAACAAAAATTCTGATCCTGTAATTTTAAAAAAAGTAACAGCTGATTTTGGAAAGGCTATGCTGCATATGACCCATGTCGATAAAAAAGGTGTTGCTAAAATGAAGCACTTAGAAAGTATAGCAGTTCCAGCTAATGGTTTATTGAAACTTGAGCCTGGAGGAATCCACATTATGTTTGTTAATATTTCGATTGAGTTTAATGAGAGTAGTAAACATCTTGTAACCTTGGTTTTTGAGGAGCAGGGGTCATTAGATATTGATCTTAAACTTAAAAGTGCAAAGAAAAGTCGTAAAGCACATAAACACAAACATGGACACGGCCATAGTCAAAAGCACGATCACTGAATAGCTATGTTCATTTATTTTAAAGAACGAGTTTAAATATTGGAAATAAATCTACTATTTCTATTTACTGTAGTACCTGCAATTATTTTATTTGGCATTGCAAAATCTGGACTCGGCGGGTCTGTCTCGTTGATATCCATTCCTCTGATGACTTTTATGATGCCATTAAATCAGGCTCTGGCAATTCTTTTACCTATATTGATTTTTTCCGACTTCATTTCAGCCTTTAAATTTCGCAAGGGATTTGATCTCAATACATTAAAGTTGATGGTTCCCTTTGCCGCGGTTGGAGCAATTATTGGAGCATCTACATTCTCATTGTTTTCTGAGGATTATCTCAAATTTATCTTAGGTATAATGGGTTTTTTATTCTCATTTCATTATTTTTTTTTTAAAAAAGATGCTGATAAACCAGCAAAAGAAAATTTTTTAAAAGGCGCTATTTGCTCTTCCATCGCCGGGTTCACCTCTTTTTGTGCTCACTCCGGAGGTACTCCGACTAGTATATATTTGCTTCCATTAAGGTTACGCAAAGAGATTTATGTTGGAACCAGAATAATGTTTTTTACATGCATAAATTTGGTAAAGCTACCTTTTTACATTCATCTATCAATGGTCAACTCTAGTTCTCTAATCCAATCGCTAGCGCTCTTACCTTTATCAGTATTCGGTATATTTATTGGGTATAAGCTTTTAAAGGTGATAAAAGAAAGTATATTCTATAATGCAATTTACACTTTGATTTTAGTAGCAAGTTCCAAATTAATAATTGATTTCTTTTATGCTCTTTGAAACTAGTGTAAAAAATTACTATTTATAGGTTTGTTCATCGATACCCCAAACCGCGGGACCTTATAAATATAGATTTTGTTGAACAATGTTATTTCTTTAAACTAAAAATTAATTTTTATTTAAATAAGAAATGAGTGGGATCATATGGTGGATTTCGTTTCCCTTTTAGAATTAAAGGTGGCCCAGCTATAAGACCGGGGTCGAATATGCCTACCTCTACTTTAATTCACATCAACGGAAAAAATTTGTTAGTAGATACAGGTTTAGGGGTTTCACGATCTATCTGTGACCAGGGTATTGAACTTCATAAAATAGACGCTATTTTCATTACGCATATGCATTCCGATCATTATCTCGAGCTTGGACCTTTGATTCACACAGCCTGGGTATCAGGTCGCGTAAAACCTATACCTATCTATGGTCCTAAACGGCTAAAAGATTATTGGAGAGCTTTTCTTGAGTCAATGGTTGATGATATTTCGCTAAGAATAGAGGATGAAGGACGAATTGATTTAGAAAAACTGACGGCATTTTATGGTTTTGAAGATAAACAGTTTTTGTCATTATACAATATCCATGTATCTGTTATGCGCAATCTACATCCCCCGATACGGGATAGTTTTGCACTTCGTTTTGAGTGGGGAAACTATTCAATTGTATTGTCCGGCGACACAGCTTACATGCCAGAGATGATAGATTTTGCCGATCAGGCCGATCTCCTAATACACGAGGTCATGTTGCCTGAAGGAATTGACTTAATAATGAATCGTTCAGGGCATGAAGATCAAAAGCTTAGGAACCATCTTCTACAAAGCCATACTTTAGCTGAGAATGCAGGATTAATTGCCAAGTGTGCAAAAGTAAAATGCTTAGCTTTAAATCACTTTGTTCCTGATGGGTTTGCAGAATTTCATGACGAAGATTGGTTGCAGGCTGTTAGAAGGCATTGGTCTGGAAAAGTTATCCTTGGTGAGATGGAATTAGAATTCCTTTATAAAAATTCTCAATATGTCACGAGCTGGACGGGGCTAGTAAGACCAAATTTTCTTGATATTTCTAATATTAAATCCGGATACGTTTGCAAAATGTTTAGTTGCTATTGACCTAGCCTCATCTAAGGAACACGCTTCTACTATCCATATATTATTCTCATTAACAATTTTTCCATTACATATTGAGTTGATCCAATAATCAATTTCATACTCTGATTTCCGATGGAAGATACTTTTTTTACTAAAAGTGCATTCTACTATTGTTTTAAAAGAGAATTCCTCTTTAAACCGTTTTGTAGACACTAAAACCCAATTATTTTTTGCCATTGAGTTAAGAGTATTACTAAAGTATGGCTCCTCATCGTAAAGGGTAAGCTTTTTCGTCTCCAATTATATCTTCCGAAAGTTTTTTTTTTAGAAGTAGTGTTCTTTTGTAATTTTTCAAAAGTTTTGTTTTTGTTATAGAGGTAGAAAAGTCAAATGCCATTTAAAAACAATCCATAAATAATATCAAACAAAAATAAAGACACTGAAATAGAAAAAAGAATCTCAGGGTAAAAAGTTCTGAACAAAAGGAAAACTTGAAGGAGTAAAAAATATGCATTACACGTAATATAGGGAGCAACATTTTTTTAGAAAATATGATGAAAAAGAAGGTTTATATCGCCGGACCTTTATTCAATGATCATGAGAGAGGTTTTTTGGAATCCATAGCACTCAATCTTGAGAAAGAGGGCTTTAAATGTTTTCTCCCACATCGAGACTTAACGGGTGTTGAAGAGTCTGAATTAAAGACAACGTCTATGACCCAAGAGACAAAGGACAAAATATTTGTTGCAGATTTAACCGCTCTAAGAGAGTCGGATCTAACTGTTGCGTTAATAACGGGTTGGGACATAGACTCAGGGACTTCTGCCGAAATAGGGTATACGTTTGCACAGGGGAAACCGATCATTGGAATTGATGCATCGGAGAGAAGATTTAGAAATTTATTTGTAGAGGGAATGATTACCGAAAAGGTTCAAAACATAAGTGCTATCATTCCGGTTATAAAAAAAACATTTTCAAAGTAGTTCATTAGATATGTCTCGTAACACCTCCATCGACCCTTATACTTTGTCCGGTTATATAGCTGCTGTCATCCGAAAGTAAGAAAGCTGCTGTTTTTGCCTGCTCCTCTGCTCTAGCGAATCTTTTGAATGCAGACATACGGGATAGTTTTTCTGGCAAATCCAGACTGTCTGTAAATCCGGGTAATAAGCAATTCATTCTTATATTTTCTGGTCCATACCGATCAGAGTAAAGTTTGGTGTAGGACGATACTCCCACCCTATAAACGCTTGATGTTGGAAACATTAAGCTAGGTTCAAAAACTGAAAATGTTGTTATGTTTACAATTGAGCCACCTCCTTGAGATTGCATAATAGGGGTTATTAACTTGGATAACCGGATTACTGGCATTAGCACCATTTCATTAGCTTTTTTCCAATCATCATCTGATATTTCAAGAAGATCACCCTTAGGTGGACCACCTACATGGATTAAAAGGCTATCTATTCTACCAAATTTCTTCATCGTAACTTTTATAAGGTTATCAGTATCTCTAGAGTTTTCAGCCCTGCCGCGATATGCTATTCCGTCAAGCTCATCAGCAAGATTTTCACAATTGTCTGATGGAGACATCAATGAAAGCTTGTAATTCCTTTTTTTCATTTCCCGCGCAATCGCCGCGCCCATTCCCTTGCCCCCACCAACAACAACACAAACTTGATCAGTCATGATAAGCTCCTTATTTAATTTTTGCTTTTTAGCTTAGTAGAAATAGTTAATAAAAAGAATATAACAATCAAGAATGTATTTATAAACGATAGCTCTCTGATGCCAGAATTAAAAAGTTTAGTAAGAAGATTCAAAATATTATATATTTTCGTGCAACCAGTGGTTTTAGCTCTGCTTAATTTTTTCGAGGGGTTTCAATGATAACTTGGATTACACATCCTGAATATGATATTCCGTTGCCTCCAGGGCATAGATTTACCTCAACAAAGTTTTCAGATCTCTTCGAATTATTAAAAAAGTCTGAATATATGGATTCTGCGACCATTCTAGTGCCGGAAAAGGCGAATGCAGAACAAGTTTGCATCGCTCATTGTAGCGAATATGTTGAGAAGATAGCAAATGGTTCATTAGATGAAAAAGAACAGAGGAGGCTAGGGTTGCATTGGAGTCCAGTATTGGCAAAGAGATCCTTTATTGCCGTAAATGGATCCTTATTAGCTGCGAGATCTGCCATGCAATACGGCGTTTCATGTCATTTGGCAGGGGGTACCCATCACTCTCATTTTGATTTTGGATCAGGGTTTTGTGTATTTAATGATCTAGCTTTTACAGCATTAACCTTGACTAAAACAAAAGAAGTAAAAAATATTCTGATTTTCGATTGTGATGTGCATCAAGGAGATGGAACAGCTAGAATATTAGAGAATAATGATAAAATATTCACCTGTTCAATACATTCTTCAAAAAATTTTCCTTACAGAAAGGCTAACAGTGATCTCGATATCGGTTTGGAGGATAACATGTCTTGGTTTGGGTATAAGAAGCACTTGGTAGACGGATTGAATAAATGCATAGAAAGATTTTCTCCAGACTTGGTTCTATATGTAGCAGGAGTTGATATACATGCTAATGATAAGCTGGGTAGATTAAGTATCGATGATGAAGGTCTTTTTGAGAGAGAAGTGACAGTATTGAACTTTTTCAAGAAAAGGGATATCCCGATAGCAACAGTGATGGGAGGTGGATACTCCCATGACAAGCGCGAGCTTGCTCATCGCCATGCAACTGTTGTAAAAGCTGCGCATCAGATTTGGGCACAGGCATAGAGAGGAGCGGGTTTTACAAATGGAACTAATGGATATCTTTATGTTGATTAAGGTATTTTTGATTTTTGGCTTTGTGACTTATTTGTATTGGTCATCAAGAAATATAAAAAAGTAATTTTGTCACAGTACTGCAAATACTATTCGACAAATTTTTTGGCCATGCCATCATTCTAAAACTCAAGGAGACCATTTCTAAAATGTTTGCCAGTTGGGGGAGGGCTCTTGTGTCTTTATCATTTAGAAACAAGTATATTATTTGGGATGGGTTTCTTTGAGAAAATGGGCCAACATTAGAATGTTAGCCCAATTAGGGGAGGATAAATTCACGATGTGAATGCAATTATCCTATATTAAATAATAGCAAGTTCAAGCATAACGTGACGTTAACGTAAACATAAAGTGAGCCTTTTGAATAAGGCTAAGGATAAATCAGATTTTTTTGAATAAAGATGGTTTTTTGGTTTTCAGCAACCTCAGGTCTTTACCCGTATCTAAGTCATCTTTAAGGCTATCTAAAGGAGCTATTATTGTTTTAATTGATTTTTTCTCAGCTTCCTTTTGATGCTCAAAGAATGAGTTTGGTCCAAATTTAAGATTCATTTTTGTGGGAAGATTTAGAAATAGTGCGTTTGTACCGAAGTCAATTGACGGAGAAATTATCATACATTCCGAGGCTTTTTTTCCTAAAGTTATAATTTTTTTAATATCTTTAGTAAGTGGATCAATGATATCTCCAGGAATTATAAGACTAGAATTATAATCGTTCTCATCCGACCAGCGTAAACCTAAAGTTAAAGCTGAGTTGAGATTGTTTGGCATTGGTTCTTCAAGTACAATAGCATTAAATTCCTCCGATAAATCTTTTACTTTTTTGCATGGTGTTATCACAACTACGTCCGAGAAGATCCCAGGAAATTGGCATCTTAATATATTTAATTTCTTAAGAAGCTGAGAAAACAAAAGCTCTACTAGCCTTGACCTACTACTAGGAGAAAGAACGTTGGATAAACGGCTTTTCCCTTCATTTAGGGCTCTCATAGGAATTAAGATTGTGGTTCTATTTTGATAATTTCTGAATTTCATTTAATTATTTTTTACTTTAAAAAACTTAGTGGATTTTGTCCATCTCTTGAAACTAGAGGCTCAGAAGTAGTTACAGCCTCATTAGTCCCGTAGGTTTTTATCGTTTTATATAAAGTATTTCTTCTAACAGGTACTTTAGACGCTGACCGGATTATATCTACCATTTCTCTTTCTGTAATTTCTTGGCCATTCTTTGATCCAGCTGAGCGAGAGATACTTTCATTCATAAGAGTTCCCCCCATATCATTCACGCCCATCGACAAAAGATTTCTTGCTCTTTCAGCCCCCAATTTTGTCCAAGAAACCTGGACGTTATCGATTAATCCATTTAAGGCAATTCGTGAGACAGCATGCATAAGGTCTATTTCATTATCGGATGCACCTGGTCTTACAAGATTGGGATTCTCAAGAAATAATGGGGAATCGAAATGAACAAATGACAATGGAACAAATTCTGTAAAACCACCAGTCTCTATCTGTATCCGACGGATAGTATCAAGGTGAATAGCCCAGTGCATTGGAGCGTCGATATGGCCATACATAATAGTTGCTGTTGAAGGGATTCCCAAACTGTGTGCAGCCTTGATTATTTCAACCCAACGAGCAGTACTTAGCTTGTTTTTTGTGAGTTTTTCCCTTATTTGTTTATCTAAAATCTCTGCAGCTGTCCCAGGCATAGAACCTAATCCACATTCCTTTAAATCTTCGAGAAAATCTGAATGGCTTAGTTTCATTTTCTTCGCACCATACCAAATTTCAAAAGGAGAATAAGCGTGTATGTGTAACTTGGGTAGCGCTTTTTTTAACGCAATCAATAAATCTCGATAATATGTGCCAGGAAGTTTCGGATGAAGTCCGCCCTGAATACATACTTCCGAAGCACCTCTATTCCAGGCCTCCTCTGCTCGCTGTACTACTTGCTCTACACTTATCCATTCAGCTCCTTCTTCATCTAGACGCTTGGCAAAACCGCAGAATTTACAACCCATGTAACAGACATTAGTAAAATTAATATTCCTGTTGATTACAAAGCTGACGTTATCGCCATTTATCTTTTTTCTTAGCCAATCTGCAACTTTTAAAACAGCCTTTTTTTCTTTACCAGTGGTAAGAAATAATCGTTCAATATCATTTGAGCTCGGACGCCTGTCGCTGAGAGAATTTTCCAGAATTAAACGAATGTCTTTTGAGACATCCATAAAAATTTGGGCTTGGTCTGTGAATGTACAAACTGTATGCAGGTCTTTCATGCTGATTCCAATTTCTTAGGTTTATCAGTTGGATGAAACTTATTTGCACTCTTTGAAATATGAGCGCTAATTGTCGGAGATAAAAACTGTCGCGTATTAAATTTCGGATAAACTGTTAATCTTTCACCCAGCTCAAAACCGGCATTTCTCACCATGGTATCGAGCGCATCAATATTTGGCCAAGGATGTTGAGGGTTGATGAAGTCTTGCGTCACCGGAGATATGCCACCCCAATCATTAATCCCAGCATTAATGTATTCAATATGTTCCTTCTCTAGATTGGGGGGGGGCTTGGATACTTATCGATGGGCTTAAAATAATTCTAGCGAGGGCTATGGTTTCCAACATGTCATTTAATGTCGGTTCGGGGTGTTTCGCCATAGCGATATCAGGCTTTCTCTGAAAATTTTGAATTATTACTTCCTGAATGTGACCGTATCGATTATTGATTTTTTCTATCAATAGAAGGGCTTCAATCCTTTCATCAAAAGTTTCGCCTATACCAATGAGAATACCTGTAGTGAAGGGCACTTTCGAACATCCTGCGGCAACTAAAGTCCTTATCCTCTGAATCGGTACTTTATCCGGACATGCATAGTGAGCTTCACCAATTTTGTTTAGTCTCTTGCTAGTTGTCTCCAGCATCATACCCATCGATGCAGAAACATTTTTGAGTTTTTTGAGTTCATACTCACTAAGAGTGCCAGCATTTACATGAGGTAGGAGGAATGTCTTCTCAATAACCATTTTACACATATCATGGAGATAATCAGTCATAGAGTTATAACCAAGAGCCTCTAGAGCTTTTTTGGGCTTTACATACTTTTTTTCAGGCTTTTCTCCCAAACTAAATAGTAGTTCTTTACACCCCTTTTTTTCTCCCATTTGTGCAGACAGTAATACTTCCTCGGGAGACATTATCTTAGCCTCAGGATGATCGGGGTGCTTTACAAACGTACAATAACTGCATGAATCCCTACACATGTTTGTGAGTGGAACAAAAACCTTTTTTGAGTAGGTGATAACTTTACCCCAATAGTCATCTCTCTTGCTAGAAGCTTTAGCCATTAAAATGTCTAAAGGAGATCTTTTAACTAAATTTCGATAAAAAGATATTTCATTTTCCTGAATTGCAAAGTCCCTAATACTCTCAGTATTAAACAACAATCGCGTCATAGCAATTTCCCCCCGTAGTTTCCAATATGACATGTTTAAAAGAGATAGGCAATCATTGTTTCAAAGAATTGCTTACCTTAAGTTATTCCCTAAGGTAAATTTAAATTGAAGCAATTCAACAAAGTGATATCATCGAAGGGGAAATTTAATTTAAAAGGGAAGGAGCATAATATGGGGGTACAAGTAGCAAAGTTTATTGACTTAAGAGAGGGTGTTACCGCAAACCAATTCACCATCGGTGATAGAGAAAAAATTGAGAGCATATCTGATCTCGACCCAATGTATAAAAGACTAATGGACGAACCGATAGCGTGCGTTATGGCTGTTATGGGTGGTATTGGTAGGCCAAATTTGACTCCAATGTGGTTTGATTATGAAGGAGACAAAGTTCTCGTAAATGTGGCCGAGCATAGAAAGAAAACAAAGTGGATAAAAGATAATCCACAAATTTCAATAATGATAGTAAATCCAAAAGAGATGTATCATTGGCTAAGTTTAAAAGTTACTGTAGAACAGTCAACCCATGAAGATGATGAAGGTGGAGAGAAAGTAATAAATCAACTAAATAAAATTGCAAAGAAATATCTAGGTGTTGATGAATATCCTCTCAGAGATCCCTCTTTTCCAGAGAAAAGAATTCTATTTGAATGCAAGGTAGATAATGTTGCAACATTTGGAACATTTGATTGGAATAATTGGTAAAAGTCGGAATAATCGGCGGATCCATAGGAGGACTGACTGCCGCGTGTCTTTTAAGAGACCGCGGTATAGCAGAAGTCGAGGTTTTCGAAAGGTCACAAAGTGAGCTTGAACAACGTGGTGCTGGGATAGGTTTTTTAGAGCCAGCGTCACGATATCTTAAAACTTTTGCGAAAATTGATCTAGATGACATAAGTGTAAAAACACCAAAAATTCGTTATCTTGATAGACAAAATGAAATAACTTTCGAAAAAGCCCATACTTATCGATTTAGTTCCTGGACAACAGTATATAAACTTCTGCTTAGAAGGTTTGATTCTAATTCTTACAACCTCGGCCAGGAGCTTGTTGATTGGGAAAATGACTCCAAAGTTGTAACTGCTAAGTTTAAAAATGGAGAGTCTGCGACTTTTGATCTAATGATTTGTGCGGATGGAGTTGGTTCAGATAGTAGAAAAAAACTTTTACCTAATGTATTAAGTAATTATTCTGGTTATGTTGCATGGAGAGGAATGGTCTCGGAAAGCGATCTTGATCAAAAATTAAGAGAAAGCCTTTCAGAAGCTATAACCTATTACGTTTTCGCTAATAGTCACATTCTCGTGTATCCGATTCCCTCTCTAGATGGCTCTGTTAAAAAAGGAGAGAGGTTGATAAATTTTGTTTGGTATAGGAACTATGCGGAGGGAAGTGAATTAAATGATTTGCTTACAGGTAATGATGGCAAATATCGATCTATATCTGTTCCACCAGGATTATTAAAAGAGCACCACGTGCTTGAAGCGAAAGCCGTAGCGAAAGCTAGAATGCCTAGGGATATAGCTAATTTAGTAGATGCCACCCAAAATCCTTTTATTCAAGTAGTGTACGATGTTTCTGTTGATAAAATGGTCTTTCAAAGAATTTGTCTTTTAGGTGATGCCGCATTCGTTGCTAGGCCACATGCTGCAGCAGGCTCTGCTAAAGCTGCTGAAGATGGTTGGCAATTGGCCAATTCGCTCGAGAAACAAAAAGATATCGATAAATCATTAAAAATATGGGAGTCTAAGCAACTTAGATTAGGGAAAGATTTAATAAACAGAACAAGGCTGATAGGCGATAGATCACAAGTTTACAACAACTGGAATCCTGAGGAAAAGAGGTTCCTGTTCGGTCTTCACAAAGCAGGTGAATAAAATGAGTAATTTTGTAAAGACAATGACCATAAGAGCTTTAGCTTTGGTTAAATCATTTAGTAAATCTCAGAAAAGATTGGCATTAAAAAGTTATTCTGATCAAGATAGAACCGTTTGGTTTTATACGCCCACTAATCATGGTGGATTATCTTTTGCTGATATGAGCTCTACCCAACATAGATTAGTGCTTAGCCTTGTCTCCTCAGGGCTCTCCACTTCAGGCTTTAATACAGTTGCCGCAATTATGGGTCTTGATAATATACTAGATAATCTTGAAGATTTTAAAGTAAATTTTAAAAGAGAGCGGGGGAGAGACCCTCTTCTTTACTACATAAGTATTTTTGGAGATCCTGGATCTGAGAAGGAATGGGGATGGCGACTAGGAGGCCATCATATTTCTTTGCATTATTCCATAAAGGGGCTAAAAGTCTTATCTTTCACACCAAGTTTTTTTGGAGCTGACCCGGCAGATAGTCCATTATTGGGTCCGCATTTGCATAGACCTTTAGCTTCATTGGAAGACCTTGGCCGAGAGTTATTCACTTCCTTATCGGGCACTAACTTGCAATCTGCTCTTATATCTGCAATACCGCCTGTAGATTTAACAACCGGTAATAGGTCATTTGTGACTGATGGAGATAAACCTATGGATCTCATCGATTTATGGAGAGGAGAATTCGAGGGAGACATGAAAAAGCTTTTATTAGACCTTCAAAAAAATGCCGAAAAATTGTTGAGTTTGGATGAAAGCCATATTGAAGCAATAAAGTTCTCGCTTGAACCTAAAGGTGTCCAATCAATATATTTGAAAGACAATCAAAAAGAAATTTTAGAGGCTTTATTGAACGCTTATTTAGATCGATTACCAGATAATATGGCTGATCAACAACTTAAAAACATTAGAGATGATTTTGACAATTTATTTTTTTGTTGGGCAGGAAAAAAAGAAAAACATCAACCTCACTATTATAGAATCCAAGGACGCCGAATATTTGTTGAGTACGATAACACACAAAGAGGAGCTAACCATATTCACACCGTTTGGAGAGATTTAGAAAATGACTTTGGTGGAGATGTTTTGAAATCACATTACTCTACCTCGCTGCATCATAAACATTATTAAACTAAAATTGCTAACCTAACGCCGCATCGATTATTTCCATTTGTTCCTTTTCGAATATTGCATAGTTACCTCCGTCTGGAGCGGCCCTTTGGGGCCTAGAAATACAACTAAGATGAATTTTTTTTGTTAAAGAACCGTCTCTTTTATTTAGGATTTCATAGGTGAAGTAATATTCGAACATTTCCTTAATATATTTCCAAGGGCCCTGGTTTTTTGGCTCTTCTTGACACCATATATACTCTCCAGCATCTTTCTGAGAAAGAATGTCTTTTATTTCGGCTTGGGGGAATGGATATAATTGTTCAACCGAAACCACGAGGATTTTCAATTCAAGATTTTTTGATCGAAGTGTTTTTTCTAAGTCGTACCGTATCTTCCCTGAGCAGAATATAATCTTACTATAGATCGTTTTGCTATCAGCATTAGGATCGCTTACCAGTATTTTCCTAAAAAAGGTGTCTTCTGAAAATTCTTTTAGTGAGGAAACACACTGTTTGTTTCTAAGTAATGATTTCGGTGAGCAAACGATTAGTGGTTTCCTATAGGGCGCAGCCATTTGTTTAAGAAGAAGGTGAAAATAGTTCGCTGGCGTGGAACAGTTTACAACAAGCATATTCCCATTTGCACAAAGCGAAAGAAATCGTTCTACTCTACAAGAAGAGTGGTCAGGTCCTTGGCCTTCAAGTCCATGGGGGAGAAGTAATACTAGTGAAGTCATTCTTCGCCAGCGGTATTCGGAACAAGAGATTACTTGGTCTATTGTCGTTTGAGCACCATTAGCAAAATCTCCAAATTGTGCTTCCCAAATAGTGAGTGAATATGGATCTACTAGACTATAACCATATTCGAATGAGAGGGTAGAGTACTCGGAAAGAGGAGAATTTATAGGAGAAAACCTACCTTGCTCCCTTGAGAGATTTTTTAAAGCAGTATATTTTTTTCCATTTTTAATATCATGAATTGCCCAATGCCGCTGCGTGAAAGTACCTCTTATAACATCTTGTCCCGAAAATCTTACGGGCAAACCCTTATCCAGTAATACAGCGAGTGCTAATGCTTCGGCAGTAGACCAATTTATATTATTTCCACTTTCGACTGATTGCGCTCGTTCCATAAGAAATTTTGAAACTTTTGGATTGAGATGAAAATTATCTGGGGATTTAGTTAGGAGTTTTGAGAGTTCCCTTAATTTTGTACCCTTAATTCCAGTTGTAACCCTTTTATTTATATCAAGTTCGGTAGCAAAAGATATTTTTTTCCAATCTTTCAGCAACCAATTTCCTTTATTTGTATTGTAACTGTGAGACTTGACAAACGACCTATTTAAATCTCTGTTATAAAGTCCAGAAATGATTTTTCTAAATTTTTTTGCATTAAAGTCGTTTTGCAACTTTTCCTGACACTGATCGATCGATGAAACTTTATTATCAATTTTGTTATAAAGTAAAGGATCAGTGAATCTAGGTTCATCCAATTCGTTATGACCATATTTTCTATAACATACAAGATCTATGAAAATATCAGATTTAAATTTTTTCCGATACATAATTGCCAAAGAAGCACTTTGTATAATTGCGTCGAGATCGTCTCCATTTACATGCAAAACCGGAGCCTCTATCATTTTGGCGATATCAGTACAATAATAAGATGATCGTCCTTCCTCCTCACTAGTAGTAAATCCAATTTTATTGTTAACTACCACATGAATACTGCCATTTACTGAATAGCCGGAAAGCTTACTTAGTTGGAGTAATTCTGACGCTAATCCTTGTCCAGAGAATGCTGCGTCTGTATGCATTTGGATACATAAAATGTTATCCATCTTATTATTTTGATCAATTTTAGCTCTTGCTTTTCCCATTGTGTAAGCAGCAACGGTTAATAGATGAGAGGGATGTGGTGATATTGAAACATTAATTTTATTTTTATTAAATTCTAGTATATTAGAGTGACCCAAATGATATGGAACATCACCAGTTAAATATTTGTTTTCAGTAAAAAAGTTTTTTTCCTTAAGCTCAGCAAAAATATGTTCATTAGGCTTCTTTGCAACATTTGCAATTACATTCAACCGACCCCTGTGCATACCTCCAATAATTATTTCCTTGAAATTTTTATTTGATGCTTTCCTCAACAGCATTTGTATTAATGGCACGATAGTTTCGGCTCCCTCACACCCAAACTTTTTTTTGGTGGGGTATTTTACTCGTAAAAATTTTTCAAACTCATTAGCCTTAATTAAATTAAAAAATGAGTACTTTTTATCCCTTAATTCAGGGTTTTCGGCTCGTACAAGTTCATAAGTGGTATAAAGCCAGTCCTTTGTTTTTGAGTCATTTATATGATGAAACTCAGGTCCTATAGAGCCAGAATATAAAAATTTAAACTTCTTAATAGTTTTTTCGACTTCAAGTTTTTGAGTATTATGCCTGTCTTTTTGAAATTCAATTTCCTTTAAAGCTGCAGATACTACCTCTTTGATTTCTAAGTGGTCTGAAATATTTTTTCTATCTAATGGATCGGTTTTTGCGCTTAAGTGGCCATACTGCCTGTACTTAATTTTTATAGTGTCCAACATACTATGATTTTTTGTGTCTGGGAATGCAGTCTTCTCGTTTATCTGATTACTATGCTGGGTTTCTTCAAAGTATATAGCCCAGTCAATTGGTACGCTATTGGGGTCTTTCAAGTAGCGTCTGTAGTATTCTAATATTGGTTTAAAATCTCCCCCTGAAGGTAAAGGCACCGTAACTCCTCTAAAAATCACTAAAATAATAGGCTAATTCAAATTGTATCCATTGAAAACTAATTTCACGACTAGGATTATTCAGTAAAGATCCTTACGGTATTGAGCGATAATATCGTTATCCTCCTTGACTTCGCATTCAATACCTGTTTGATCTTCGATCATTTCAAAAAGGGTTGGAATAGGACGCGTTCTGGGCCATTTATCAAAATGCCATAAACTTCCTCTCAATATTGACTTCCCACAGTGTAAATGTGCTTGGGTAACCTGTATTCTTATAACAGTTTTTGGAATATTAGAGTGTAATTTATGTCTTTCTCTTATCTCAAGATCCTCACATATTGTGGCTCTCCCTTGTACTCTTAATGTTTCATTAACGCCTGGAATAAAAAACAAAAGGGAAACAAAATTATTTTTTAAAATATTTAATAGGCCATCTATGCGGTTATTGCCTGGTCTATCTGGAATCTCTAAAAAACTTTCATTTATTACTTTTACAAAGCCATGAGGATCACCTTTTGGTGACAGATCAATATTTTGATCATTTAGTGTCCCAACAATAACAAAAGATGAGTTCTCAATAAAACTTACACAGTGTTTATCTAATTTGTCTAAAATTTTAGCTGCAGCTTTTTCCTTAGCAGGGCCGTAAATCTCTCTCAATCTTTTCTCATCCATCGCCTTCACCATTTTTATTAAATTTTATTAACATCACTTTCACACTAAATATAAATCGGTAACAAACTAAAATTGTGAAATTACTCATATGAATTGTTTGATTACTCAGCAGCCTGTTCAGTGGTGATAAAACCTCCTGACTGCTTATCCCAGTATTGTCTATATAACCCATTAATCTTCAAAAGCCTTTTATGTTTACCTTCCTCAACTATCTGTCCATCCGAAAGAACAATTATTCTATCCATTTTCGCCAAAGTAGATAGGCGGTGCGCAATAGCTAAAACGGTTTTATTCTCCATGACTAACTCAAGGGCATTTTGTATTGAGTTTTCAACTTCGCTATCTAAGGCACTAGTAGCTTCATCTAAAACAAGAATAGGTGAGTCTTTTAAAATTGCTCGCGCGAGAGCAATTCTTTGTCTTTGGCCTCCAGATAGCTTTACACCTTGTTCGCCTAAATGTGCGTCGTAACCCGTCCTTCCCTTGTGATCCTCTAAATCTTGAATGAACATATGAGCCTCTGCTTGCCTGCTGGCTCGAATTAGATCTTTTTCTGTTGCGCCGGGATTTCCATACATGATGTTGTCGCGTGCAGACCTATTAAAAAGAGCGGTTTCCTGTGTCACCATTGCTATTTGCTTTCTTAAACTTGACTGAGTTATATCGTTTATATTGATGGAATCAATTAAGACGGCTCCCTTTTGCGGTTCATAGAGCCTTAGTAATAGTGATACTAAGGTAGATTTGCCGGCTCCAGACGCTCCCACAAGTCCAATTTTTTCTCCTGCTTGAATAGACAAAGAAATATTTTTTACGGCAGCTAAATTTTGGCCATAGGTAAAGCTAACATTTTTAAAGTCTATAGATCCATTTGATACCAAAAGGTCTGGTGCATTATGTTTATCGCCTAGTTTATATGAAGTAGATAAAGTTTTTACTCCATCTTCGACTTCTCCTAGGTTTGCGTATAAAGTCATCAGAGTAAAACTTACCCATCCAGTCATCTGTGATAGTCTTAAAGATATTGCTCCTGCAGCAGCAATATCGCCTGCTGAAACATTACCTACGCTCCAATAATAAAGGCTCCCGCCAACTAACATTATAGGTAAGAGTCCTGAGAGACCGTTTAAACAGAACCTAAACCAGGCAGCAATAACACCATATTGGATAGAAAAGTCTCTGAAATTATCCATTGCATCAATTGCCGCATCATCTTCTTTCTTGTCATGAGCAAATAACTTCACCGTTTTTATATTGGTAACCGTATCGACAATTTGTCCAGTCACCAATGCCCTTGCGCCAGCTTTCTCACGAGATCTTTTTCTAATCTTGGGCATGAAATATCGAATGAGAAAAATATATCCAACCAACCACAAGAATAGAGCTACTGAAAGTGTTATATTCACTGTTGTAAGCATAAGAGCCGCCCCCACCACTGAAGCAAGAGCTAATAGTATAGTATGAATGATTTCTATCACTACGTCTGTTGCGGCACGAGCAGTTTGCATTTCTTTTTGTGCAATCCTTCCTGCGAAGTCATTTTCAAAAAAGGTAACGGACTGACCGAGTGTCCATCGATGGAGTCTTGATAAAATTAAATTGAATATGTTTGGTGACACAACGACGGTTTGCGCATATGAAAAAGCTCCGAATATTATTGGCCTAATTACTAAAAAAAATAGTAAACCTGATGCTAGAAGCAAGATCTGGCTACTTATTGGGCTGTTTGTTGAAGAGGCCAACGCCGCATCTATAAGAAGTCCTAAAAGGACCACAGCAGATACCTCAATAAAACCAGTGAATATAGAAACAAAACCGGATAAAAATAATACGGGAAAACTCCCTCCTAGAGCCCAGTAAAAAAAACTCAGAGTATTAGAAGGAGGAGGTCCCTCAGCTTTTTGTTTATGGTTGATCCAGTTGGCTGGGTTCATTTTCTGAGCTCTGACATTTTAGAAGTTTTCGTAAAACAAGAGCGTTTCATGAAATACCTTTTTTACTTAGACTTATAAGGGAATTTGATATGTCTTCATCCTCTATATTCTTTGCCCCCCTTGAGAGTCGCAGTTTATGAGCGTTTTCTAGAACCTGTCCATGAGTGTAGCCGAGAGGGGGTTCAAATTTATAAGTTGCTAGTTCAATCAACAAACCTAGTGGGTCTCGGAAATAAATTGAGTCCATAAACCCTCTATCTTTTATACCGGAACTACCAATACCCCTTTCTTTCAATTTTTTTTCTGCAATCCTTATAGTGCTTTGACTTACCCAGAATGCTAAATGATGTACAGACCCTACAGAAGTGTCTAGTGGTTTTGTTTTTCCTGTTCGCGACTCGTTAGTAAAAACGGTCATTGTTCGTCCGTCACCACAATCAAAATATAAGTGGGTTTCAGTTTCATCATCTAGGTTCGGCTGCTCAAAAATAAGCTTCATCCCCAAGACATCTTGCCAAAAACCAATAGATGTCTCTCTATCAGCACCATTCAGAGTAATGTGGTGGATTCCTTGGGATTGTAATATTGCTTGCATCGAATGTTCCTTCTCAGAAACTAATTTAATTTGGCTAAAAATCAAGTTTTGATTGGATGTATACTATCTGACCACTTCCATGTGTCTGCGGAATGCTATACTGTCCTTAGTTTAACCATCAAAAGAGCTATTAACTAATGAAACATCAGGGGGGCGTCACTGCAAACAATTTAGTTTTAAAACTGACTTTGAACCTATGTTAGTCGTTCAGTGTAACTGCAATAGTTGTAGACGCCATACAGGCTCAATAAACATTGGATGTCTTTATGCAGACACAGAAGTCGATTTCGAGGGTGAAACAAATGTCTATGAATTTTCCGGTGGCAGTGGATTTATCAACAAAGCCTATTTTTGCTCAACATGCAACGTAGTGTTTATAATAAGCCAGCTCCTGAAGTAATGGTGGGCATGGTAAGATTCCGTTAGGCCACTTCAATAATACAAATGAATTAGCACCAAAATTTGAAATTTGGATTGAGGAAAAGCTAACTTTCTTATCAAAATCTAAATTTATTTTAGAAGCCTTTGAAGGTAACGGAATACCTGAGAGATTAAATGCTCTTCTTTCTAGTCTGGAAAGTCGCTAGGAATTTTCATTTTTGAAAAAGCCTAACGTTAAGAACTCTCTGCATCTGTTGAGTCAAAGATTTTCAACCCATTTTTCCATATCTCTGTTTTCTCAATATTACCTAAAAATGTATAATATGTCCAAGTGCCAGTTTTCTTTCCGAGTTTATATTGACCTTTCTTATAGAGCCAACCGTCATATGGATCTATAAAAACCCATGGGCCGTCCAACTTACCATCCTTGTAAGTTGCTTTTATGTAAAGCTGACCACCACTACCATACTGCTCTCTTGTGCCATTCAACATTCCAAGAGTAAAAAACTCAATCTCTTTTGTTTTTCCATTCTCATAATAATATTCCCAAAGATCATCCTTCTTGCCATTTTTAATCGTTCCGGTTTCTTTGAGATGACCATTCGGCCAATAAACCTCAATTTTTCCGTTGAAGGGGGTATTTGTGAATTTTTCGAAAAATTGGTTCTTTCTCTTGACCAAATTCTCCCACGTTCTCGGCTCAGAAAGGCATTTATTTGAGGGTAATATCATTAGCATAATCAAAAAAAATGCAGTGAGAGCAATTAGTTTAATATATAGATTTCTATCGGTTTGAGGCATACTTTGTCTTTCTGAACTCTTATATTTTTCCATTAAATCACCGTTGTTACAATACATAGTATGCTGACGTGCCTTATCAATTGAGATTAATCCTAACACTTACCTAATTAAATTAGTTTAAATTTTTTGGTCTTACTATTGTCTTTTTTCATTATTCCTTAGATAATCTGATCATGTCAGATGTTTTCACTAGTGTGGTTTTGGTAACCTTTCCCTCAGAGGTCCAGTATGATAATTGGCTAATGAAATTTAGAACTTTTTACAACAAGAAAGCTATGGATTTTCTTCGTGACAATGGACAACTTTCACAGCGTGCTTCTAGGGTCCAGGGTGATGACGTAATAAGAATAACAATCATATGGACTTACAGAGATTATGATGCATATGAAAAATGCCAAAAATTTCATGGTCAATGGGGG
Source organism: uncultured Alphaproteobacteria bacterium (assembly GCA_902584635.1). GTDB lineage: Bacteria > Pseudomonadota > Alphaproteobacteria > Rhodobacterales > Rhodobacteraceae > CACIJG01. Next base: position 9,322 of record CACIAQ010000020.1, on the reverse strand, counting down.
AAAGTAGGAGGTCAGTTTGTTGCAAAAGCTTCTGGGTACAGGGGTTACGAAGTTTGGAGTGATTTAGACGTTACGTCTTCAGAATAATTGGAAGGCTTTCAATCGATCTCATTGCATTATTTGGTTTCAAGGTAGCTTCACCCGCTAGTTCCATCACTTTTACAAGTCCAGTTAAGGAGCTTGCTAGAGCTGTTATCTCAGCTCTTGCCAAGTTTGACCTACACAAATATGAATACCTATACCAAGAGCCAAGTGGCCTAAAGTTCTTCGGGAAACATCTAATTATATGGGTTTCCCCATACTTCGGAATCAGTATTTGCTGACCCTAAAACACAAAGTATTTTTGTGCCCTCTTCTATAACTAAAACAGATACTTCGGTGTTTGTAGCTGATGTATGACAAAAAGCTTTAACAGGGCTTGTTAAACGTAAAGATTCTTCTACCGCATTACCTACTAATGATTTATTGTCTTTTACTAGTTGGAACTGTTCTGGATATTATGCAAAGCACTACAATAAATTTCCAATTGAACTCACCGTGGTGTCAATTCCTGCCGATAATAATGATCTCACTAACATTCCTGCTAACTGGTCCTCTTCTGAGTTTTCTGCTGTACTACGACAAACTTCTTTTGCAAGGCCATCTGCGTCAATATTTTCTTCAAGGCATTGCTTATTTATTTTCTCAAGGACGGAAAGTCCTTAAACCATTGCATCTTTACGAAACTCATTATCAGGGCCAAGAGCATTGAAAACCATTGCCCCGTACCCCAACAGGGTTTCCTTATCGATTTTTTTTAAGACTACAGCTTCTGGGAATACCCTAGTTGGGGAAATTCCTCCTAAATCAGAAATGCCATCTATCTCTTTTTTTTGTAATAACTCACTTATCAATTTATCTGCACAATCTTTAAAAAAATCTTTAAGTTGAGATATTTTATTTGGTGACAGCGCTTTAGCAAGAAAGCGCCTATTTTTTGTATGCTCAGGGCGTCAACTTCTAATACAAGAGATGGTGGTCTCCATGGCTTCTCTAGTTTTAAATCTTGAATTCCCACCCCTCCTTGAAGAAACAAACCTTTTGTGGTCCAAGAAGACCTCCTTTGTTTCCTTATACCTCCCACATGCTAGCATTTTATATTTATTAAGATAGACAAACTGCTCTCTTCACGTAAGGTGCTAAAAAATGTTTCTAGATTTAGTAAGACTTCCTTCGAATACGGAGCAATATCCCATTCTGTAACATTTTGAGGAACCGCTATTGCTTTTGGCCTTGAAAGAGGTTCATGTAAAAATTATCAGCCTGTACAACAACTAAATCAGCCTCTTTTTATTTAATTATTCTTTCGGACGCTTAAAGACATATTCGGTCAAAGCTCTTCCTCCACCAACGCGACTAGCACTTACTAATTCCCAACCTTGGTCACCGTATTTATTCAACGATGGGGCATAATTTCCTTGTCGCAATTGATCGGCATACAATTCATCATCTTTTGCTAGATCCTGCAAGCTTTTTAAGCTTCTTACGTTCTCTACCAATACTAAGTATTCCCATTTTCTCATTTATAAGCTCCATCTAGCTATATATTATAAACGACTTAATTACTCCGCTTTGTAGAGTATTGAAAACATTATTGATTAATGCATAAGGCCTAGTGAAAGTTCTCCTGAATACTTTTTGACATTAGCATAGTGAGTACTACACCTTGCATAACAAAAAATAGAGGGGAAATAATGTAAAAAATAAATAGGTAAAAATAATCTTTTTTTATTTGCATTGGATTAAAAAGCTCGCTTATAAATCCTAGAAAAACAAAGAGTAAGACCAAAGGTAAATAGGTCAATCTACCAAAATTTTTCAGCATTATAAGGAAAAATGCGTTAAACATATAGATAATGGAAAAAAAGATAAATAATATATTTCCAACATCAGTAAAGTACTCTCTACTTTCGTTCGCATTCATTACAGTAGAATTATAGCCACCCCAAAAAACTATTAATGAGAATAAGAGTGATTTCACTAACACCACTTTTTTAAAATCATTCTCCATTTATTTGTTTTAGATTGACATCTGGCAATGAGCAGATCGCGAAAACTTCCAATCAGCAAATTTATTATAAATCAAACTAAGAATGGATCGCAACCCTGGGATAGCACATATTAACGCTAACAGACGCCATCTTGGAAGTTTTTTCCAAATAGCTATGAACGCATCAATTCCAATATAGATAGTTCCTGCTTCGTCAGAAACATGCAACCTTCTTAGTGCATCACTTTGAGAAACTTTGATCTTCTTCAGATGCAGTGGCTCATTTGCGATGTCGCGCCAAATAAAGGTTGTGGGAGGGCTGATCTTCATATAATGACCTATCTCCCGGCTACAAAGGCCACATTTTCCGTCGTAAAATACTGTTATCATCTTATCTCTCCCCAAGATGAAATAGGTCAAGATTGATCAACGTCAATGAATCGTTTATCATTTATTCATGCAAAGCAAACCTAGCGATATCCTACTGGCTATTCTTTCATTCAACTAGTAGAAAGTCTACGCCGCCCAAATGAATATTATTGTTTATCAAATATCCTCTGCTCGCCGCTCTATTTTCTAAATCTAACCTTTTAGCTGTATGAATTTGAAAGGCTGATACATGCTCAGATTGTGACTGAGTATTCATAACAAAGTTAATACTTGATCCTGATAAATCGATCGAAGTACCATCTATTGATCTTTTCCTACCTAGCGCTCTTTCCCAATTAGATAATAAATTATGTGGATTTGGAGTGCAGATGTTAACGCCAGAAAGGTGACTTACCATTGACTTGTTTATATCTTTCTCCCATTCTGTTCCTGCCCAGAGCCAACAAGACGCAGGTTTCATATTATCTATCGACAAAATAGCACCACCAACTTGTTTTGGATGAATATGAAGAGATTGACCATGAATATCGTCAAACTTACGATTTTCGTACCACACAATATCCATTCTAACATCTTCTAGCCTTTTTCGTTCTTTTTCTAGATCGACTGAGTCAACAATGACCATATAGCCTCCGTCACCACCTCTTTTTTTAAGGAAACGTTCCGCAGATGTATTTTCTGTAACGGGTGTTACCAGCTCTAAAAAGGTATCTCCTAAAGGAATAAGAACATTTTGTAAGCCAAAGACAATTAACTCTGGATCACTGAATGTTCTTTTCAGCTCGAAAAGTTCGCAAATACTATCTGCTAGAAGTTCCATCTCACTCGTAGCAATAACCAATTGCCTTAAACGCATATAAAAACCCCTTAGAATTTTTATTAAAAAAATAGAGTATCAAAAAAAAGTTCAGCTATAAAGTGACTTTAAAAAAGTTGATGAGCCTTTACTACTTTGTGTTTTTGGATAGTATTACTGTAACCAGCGAGACTTAATAAATGAAAACAAATTTTGGTAAGGGATTGCTAGCTTTTTCTGAAGGTAAATATGAGCAAGCCTTCACCTATTTTGAAAAGTCCAATAGAGAAAATATACCCATTGATAAGCATCTTACTTTATACAATATGGGGTTAAGCTTAATTTTTTTGGAAGATTTGGTGCCTGCTGAAGATTATTTTTTGAAAGCATTAAGATGTCTGCCCAATCACTCTGATAGCCTTCATTGGATTGCATATATTAATTTTAAGAAGGGACAATTATCAACTGCTCAAGACCATTATTTAAGTTCATTGAAATCGAATCCACGGTCTCAAACAAGTATAAATGGCTGCATAAATTTTTTTATTGAACAAGGGTTAAACGGAGAAGAAATAAATGTCTTTTTGAATAAAAATGGTGTGCAACTTAAAGAAAATGAAAATTTTTATTTGAAGCTTGCGGATTCAGTGAATGTATCGATTGACTCGAATATTAGCTTCTCTTTGATAGGAATAGATCCTCGATCTACGATGCAGAAATCCATCGATAATTACGGTTGCTATGAGCCTTTAATGGTAAAAAAAATATTAAAAAATGTTCGAGGAACGGATATTGTATATGATATCGGAGCACATATAGGTTATTACAGCAGTATTTTTAATAAAGTGACTAAAAGTAAAGAAGTTGTATCACTTGAACCTGATTTTTATTCGAGTAATCTTATTAAAAAGAATACAAATGAAAGAGGTGTTGTAGTTAACAAGTTTATCGGAAGTAAGTTAGGCTGGAATACGACCACCTTAAATGATTTATCATCTATGCTTAATTTGGAGCCTTCAGTAATAAAGATGGATATTGAAGGTTTTGAAGTAGAAGCATTCGAAGGAGGGTGGGAATTGATAAGAAATGTAAGACCACAAATATTTTTGGAAATTCACCCTAAATTTATTCACAAAAGAAATCCAAAGGCATTTGAGAATCTAGTGGCTGAACTTTTTAAAATCTACAATATAGAATACGTGAGAAACCACTGGGGCCAGATTAAGGGTAAAGAAACTTTCAAAAATGAATGGGAAAAGGCTACTCCAGATATTATTTTTAAAATTGCTAACGAGATAATATTGAATGATCAAAGACCAAACGCATTCGCTATTCATTGTTTTTAGAGTTATTCTTTAAAGATAAAATCGGTATTGAATGATCAAGTGAAAGGTAAAGGATTTAAACAGATAGGTTTTCTTGATTGGTGGATACTCATTCCTCTCAGCATAGTGATGTATCTAATTTTTCATCTGTTTGCTTATTTCTTCTTGCACGTACTTAATCATAAGCTTACTGCGAGAAGCAAGGGAGCTATTCAATTTGTTGGTTATACTATCGTTATTGGTCTAATGTTACTTTCCTTGACATCATTCTTCTAATCACAAAACCGAATACCTTTCAAACGTTGGATTACAAGAAGGTATACATATTAAAATTTTTTTGTTAATGTTATACTCAAAGGTTAGCGAATAAAACCTTATGGTTTAATAAGAACGAGCAGCGACCTTTTTCCTTTCCTCCCTAACTAGGCTGCAGGGGGACGTGGCCTTTTTTTAGCGGACGATAACACTAGGAAATTCATCAAAACGAAGACACCTCAACCTGCATCTCTTTTATTTCTCGGAATCTAATTCGCTTCGCAATAGTTGGTTTTTTTAATAGGTTTATTTCTTTAAATGAAGACATTAGCCTTAAAAAGGCAACTTTTGCTTCTAGACGTGCCAGATTAATACCAGCACATATATGAATGCCTAGTCCAAAAGATAAATGTCTATTTGGTGATCTTGATATATTGAAGATTTCGGGCTCAAAAAATTGTGAGGGGTCTCTGTTGGCTCCAGCAATGATCATATGAACTGGAGTACCCTCTGGAATTGTTACATTTTCCAACATAGTTGTTTCCAAACATCGTCTGTTATTAATCTGAATTGGTGGTTGAAATCTAAGAATTTCATCAATAGCAGTATCAATTCTTTCAGGCTCCTTTTGCAACAACTTAAATTGATCCCCATGATTAATCAGTTCGTTAAGCCCATGGGACAACATATTTGTCGAAGTCTCATGACCAGCATTCAGCATAAAAATGCATTGATGAAGCAACTCTGTTTCAGATAACTCTAGGCCTTCAGCTTCAATCAAGAATGAAAGAATTTCATGAGCATTATTAATATCTTTATGAGTTTTTCGAAATCTAATCTGATCCTTAAGATATTGCTTGAAGTTTACAACAGCGGTCGAACCTTCATCTAACTGTTTAGGAGTAAGTTTAGGTTCCAATGCACCAAGAATTTTATGTGCCCAATCTCTAATTAGTTGTCGATCCTCGCTTGGTATCCCCAAAACGCTACAAACTACATCTACCGGAAGTCGAAAAGAAAAGTCTGAAACAAAATCAAATTTTTTTTTCTCATGCATAGTAATTAAATAACTATCTACTAAGTTGATAATATCTTTTTCTAACCCACGAATAGATTTAGGAGTAAAAGCCTGCTGGAAAATTTTCCTTATCCTGGTATGATTTGGTGGATCTACAAAAACGACGGAAGTTGTATGGTGTTCAAAAAGGGGTGATGCACCAAATTTGGCACCAAAGTCTATTTTTTTATCAGAGCTCCATATCTTAAAATTTCGATAGACGCTAACAATTTCTTTATATGTTGTTAAAACATAAGAGCCATCGGGGTTTTTATGAATAGGTGATTTTTCTCTGAGTAATTTATAATACTTGTAAACGTGATCAATAAAGTCCATTGGAGGATTGTATAAGTCAAAGGATTCTATATTCATAAACTAAACTTTATAAGATGATTTCAATTAATTGTAGTAATAATGCAACGCCCATTTTGATAAGATTCAGTTTGGACTATAGTTCCATCAATATCAAATTTTTCCCAGAGACCCTCTTTATTCCCGTCATTATAAAATCGTTTCTCTCTAATATTTGCATTTAGAAAGTAATACACCCAAGCTCCGTCTCTTTTGCCAAGAGCAAACTGACCTCCAGATCTCTTAATTCCATTCATATAGTATTCGCTCCACTTTCCAATTTTTTTACCATCAGAGAATTCCCCAATGATTTTCAGTTGACCGTTTGGATAATAGGACTCAAGGTACCCAGAAAATGGGACGTTTGAAAACTTTTCGTAATAAGTATCATCTCTTTTGACAACTTCATCAGTCTTGATGGATACTTTTTTCTCAGGCAGCTTTTTAGCCGTTAGAATATCTTTTCCATCTAAAGTTTTTTCACTTTGGTCTGGTCTATCTTCAATATAGGTATCTATGCGCCCGAAAACCTAATCAACAAGACGGCTGGTAAGTGTTTGTAGGAAAAACCCAGGTTCCGCCATACTAATCTTGGGGTTAAAAACACAAAGGAGAATTATGAAACATAATAAGCTATATCTTTTCATTTAAAGATAATGAGAGAAGCACTATAAAAAAGCAATCAATACTGTGTTTGTTTAATGCTATGCCCAGAAGATTATATTCTGTTTATAGCGCTTATTACGGCCTTGATTGGGGCCAGAGTAATGGAAGTATCTATGCCTACACCGAACACACTTTTCCCATTTTCGTCTGGAACCTTAATTTCTATGTAAGCTGCTGCTTCAGCAGAAGACCCAGAGCTTCTTGTATTTTGCCCGAAATCATTAAGCATAAAAGTTAGCTTGAAAGTATCTCTCATCGCATTTACGAAAGCGCTTATTGGACCATTGCCTGTTGAAGAAATTTTTATTTTTTCCCCATTATGTTGTATGGTCGCCTCAACAAATTCAGTATTATCAGCTTTTGATATTTTCTTACTTTTAAATTTGAGAAGAGAAAAATTTCCTTTTTTTAAGAATTCTTGCTCAAATATACTCCAAATCATACCTGAAGTTATTTCTTTGCCTGACTTGTCAGCAATGCTCTGAACTGCTTGGCTAAACTGAATTTGAGCTCCCCTCGGTATATTAATGTTGTGTTCTTGTTCTAACAACCAAGCAGAACCAGCCTTTCCTGACTGCGAATTCACCCTAATTATTGCCTCATAAGTTCTACCAATATCACTGGGATCAATTGGTAAATATGGAACCTCCCAATGGGGGTTATTAGACTTTGAGATTGCTTCCATCCCTTTTCTAATAGCGTCCTGATGACTACCCGAGAATGCAGTATGGACCAAAAGCCCTGCATAGGGATGACGCTGGTGTACAGGTAGTTGGTTGCAAAACTCCGCAGTCTCAATAAGTTTATTGATATCAGAAAAATCTAGTTCTGGATCAACACCTTGGGTAAACATGTTTAGTCCTAGGGTTACTATATCGACGTTTCCTGTTCGCTCCCCATTTCCAAACAGTGTTCCTTCGACTCTATCGGCTCCCGCCAGTAAACCAAGCTCAGTTGCAGCAACTCCCGTTCCTCTATCGTTATGGGGATGTAATGATAATATAACCCTATCTCTATCTGTGAAATTATTGCTCATCCATTCAATCTGGTCTGCATAAATATTAGGGGTAGACATCTCTACCGTTGCTGGCAAATTAATTATTACTTTGTTTTGTTTTGATGCCTTCCAGCAATCTAATACAGTTTCACAAACTTCGAGTGCGTAATCTAGTTCAGTTCCCGTGAAACTTTCTGGAGAATATTGAAGGGTCAGTGTAGTATCCGGCAAATGCTTTAATCTCTCAAACACCATTGCCGCACCATTTTCTGCAATTTTCTTAACTCCCTCTTTATCTTGTTTAAAAACAACTTTACGCTGCAAAGTCGATACCGAGTTATAAAGATGTAAAATTGCCGACTTGCAACCCTTTAAAGCTTCAAAGGTCTTATCAATTAGGTGTTCTCTAGCTTGTGTGAGCACCTGCACTGTTACATCATCTGGTATAATTTTATTATCTACTAGGTATCGACAAAATTGAAAGTCAGTGTCAGAGGCAGATGGGAACCCGATCTCAATCTCCTTAAAGCCCATAGAGACTAACGTTTTGAACATCCTAAGCTTACGGGATGTATCCATTGGTTCTACCAAGGCTTGGTTGCCATCTCTAAGATCAACACTACACCAAATTGGAGGTTTTTTAATAGCTTTACTCGGCCAAGTTCTTTTATCCAACGATACTGGGTCTGATGGCTTATATTTTGTATGCTTATCCTTAACGTTCATTTCTTAAAGTTACAGCAAAATAGAATGCAATACAGCATTTTTCAACTAATTACATAATAAAAAATTAAGTTCTTCCAATTTTACTTTTCCAAAAATTTCGATATTGGGAACCGTACTAAGGCTATAATTATAAAAAACAAACCCACTAGTGATCCTTCGATTGCCATAATATTAGAAATCTCTTCAGTAGTGAAGAAATCTGACATTAAATAAATGTTTAACGAACCGAGTGCGCCACAGCCAATAGCTATTGTAAGCAAACTGAAAGTTGAGGAACAAAGCTCTGGAGTGGAATTAATATAGATTATGGTACTTTGTAATGCTGAATAACAAGCAGTAGCCATTCCGAAAATTAATATAAAGAAAAGATACATCAAAATCGAATTACTTGAGGCAGATAGAGATATAGATAGCAAAATAATTGCAAGGAAGGATATAAAGCTAATCAATTTTTTATTGATCGCAATAACCGTTATGGCCGTTCCTCCTAATAGAGCTCCAATTCCTTCCAAGGATGTAAATACCCCGATATATAATTCGTTTGGATCAAATTTTTCAATAAGCAATAGACTTATTAATGCAATGAATGGGAGGGCAAAAATATTGAAAACAAAAGTTAGAGATATTACAGATAACAAATTAACATTATCACTTGTCTGTCCAATAACTTTTAGAAGTGACTGAGTATAGCTATTTGTATTAGTTGTTAAAGCGTCTCCTTTTTGGGTAG